>JAISIO010000025.1 GCA_031262005.1 Bacteroidales bacterium | reverse complement strand
TTTTTTTGAAAGTAATACACAAACATATAACATTTTTATAAATATCAGTGAGTATAAATGCCTATTAGCAAAAAACCGTATAAAAACGTATTGTGTTATTTGCGGCAATACTACATCTTTGCACTGTACTTTTAACTATACATTAAAAACTATTCACCATGAAACAATTATTACTTATTACAACACTGTTAGTCTCAATTGCAACGCAATTAGTTGCACAGTCAATCAAAGTAGATGCCGACATTCGCTCGCGCGCCGAATATCGCGACGGATTTCAAGAGCCATTAGCAGATTCGCTCAATCCTGCATTTGTGAATAACCTGCGTACAAAACTGAACCTTAGCTACGCTTCAGAGAAAGTAAAAGCCAAAGTGTCATTACTCGACACACGCACATTCGGAAAAACAGCTGTAGCAAACACCGGACAAGGAGTAGGAATTCTTGAAGCATGGGGAGAATACAACTTCACACCCGCATTCTCGTTTGCCATTGGACGGCAAGGATTGGAGTACGACGACAAACGGTTGTTTTCGTACAACAATTGGAGCAACACGCCCGGTGCACACGACCTTGTATTGTTGAAATACAATGCCAAAACGTGGAATATTCATTTCGGTTCGGCGTACAACAATACCGGCGATGGTAATTTTGAGGCAATTACACCATACACACTCACATACAAAACGTTGAATTTTCTTCGTTCCGAAGTGAATTTCGGAGTAATTTCCGCATCGGCTCTGTGGATTAACGATAGCTATCAAAGCGGTGCCGAAAACAATATAATTACAAGCTACCGCAACACCGTTGGGGGTAATGTGTGGATTACCAACAAAAAAAATCCGTTTACATTCTTAGCAACAGGCTACTATCAATTCGGGCACGACAAAACCGACAAAAAACTCAACGCCTACTTGCTGGCACTCAATGCTCAACAAAAATTGAATAACACATACAGCCTGAAAATTGGAGGCGATGTATTTTCGGGTTCGGCTAACAGTATTGAGGCTGGAACAAGCACTACATTCAATAAATTGTACGGCACAAACCATTCATTCAACGGCTCTATTGAATATTGGCGCAATGTACCGACACAAGGTTTAGTGGACGTGTACGCAGGCGCAACGGCTAAATTATTTCCTAAATTCGACATCAATCTCACCTACCACTACTTTGCTACGAAACAAGCTATTGACGCCGACGGAACAAAAAGTATAGGTTCGGAAATAGATATTACCGCCAACTACGCTGTGAATGAACAATTTGCCGTACAAGGTGGTTGGAGCACCTATTTTACAAACAAAGGCAGCGATATTTTGAAAAAGAAAATAGATGTGGATACTCGTTTCCCGCAGTGGGCTTACATTTCATTGACGTTTAAACCCTCTTTTATTGACTAATCGGATAACAAATAATCAAATCAACAATCTATATGAGAAAAATTTCAATTTTCGTAGCTGGTCTTGCACTATTGGCAAGCTGCTCTAACAGTCCAAAACAAACAGAAGAGGGTTCCGCAGAAAGCACTAAAAGCGGCGAACTTTCGGGTACAATTCAACTTTCGGGAGCTTTTGCCCTCTACCCTATGGCAGTAAAATGGAGTGAAGAATTTCGTAAACTGCACCCGAATGTAACCATAGACATTTCGGGCGGAGGTGCCGGAAAAGGAATGACTGACGCCTTATCGGGCGTAGTGGACATAGGAATGGTGTCGCGCGAAATATATCCTGAAGAATTAGAAAAAGGTGCTTTTCCTATTGCAGTGGTAAAAGATGCGGTAATTCCTACTATCAATGCTGCAAATCCCGAATTGGCAACAATCAAAAAAGTGGGATTAACCAAAGAAAAAGCGGCAAAACTGTGGAATCAAGAATTTAAAACATGGGGCGAATTGCTGGGCACCTCATCAAAACTTCCGGTGCGTGTGTTCACTCGTTCCGATGCCTGTGGTGCTGCCGAAACCTTTGCCGCATGGTTCGGCAAAAAACAAGAAGACCTAAAAGCAACCGCCATAATGGGCGACCCGGGAGTGGCAGCTGCCGTGCAAAGCGAAAAAGCGGGAATAGGCTACAATAACATTGCCTACGCCTACGATCAAAAAACGAGAAAATTATTCGACGGTTTGGCAATTATTCCGATTGACGGGAACGAAAACGGGAAAATAGATGCCGAAGAAGATTTCTACGAAAACACAAGTTCTTTGATACAAGCAATTAACGATGGACGATACCCTTCGCCACCTGCTCGCGACTTGTATTTAGTTACCAAAGGAAAACCCACAAAACCCGAAGTGGTAGCCTTCCTTGACTATGTATTAACCGAAGGACAGCAATATGCCGACGAAACAGGTTTTATAGGTCTTTCCGACGAGAAATTGACACAAGCATTACAAAAAATTAAATAACGAGTGGTTCTAAAAATATCAATTTTTTAATTAAGCACTGCTGTTTCGAGAGCCTCAACGACCGGTTACCCCGATGGCTGATGCTCTCGAAGCTACTTTATTTTCAACAATTATATATTTTTAGAAATTCCCACTAAAAACCACACATTTTAATTCTAACAAAAACAGACTATGCAAATCTCTCGTCTAACTCGCAGAATTTTTCTTAACAAAATAATGAGCCGAACAATGCTTTCGCTTACCGTGCTTTCGCTACTTATTTTGGTGTTTATGGCGGTGGGATTGTATTCCAAATCAGCCGATATATTGAAAGAAAATTCGGTGTGGACTTTGCTCACAAGTTCGGCATGGAGTCCGTTCAATGGGCAATTCGGGTTTTGGTCGTTTATTGTAAGTTCTATTTATGTAACACTATTATCACTTATCATAGCCTTACCCATTTCATTACTCACAGCTTTATTTCTCACCGAAAAAGCAAAACCGTGGATAAAAAAAGCTGTTTTCCCTGTGTTAGATATTTTGGCAGGAATACCTTCGGTGGTTTATGGTTTGTGGGGCATTCTCATTATAGTTCCTTGGATTGCCAATAGCTTAGGTCCACATTTTGTGGACTACACAAGTGGTTACACGCTTTTGGCAGGCGGAATTGTGTTGAGCGTAATGATAATTCCCTTGCTGGTGAGTTTGTTTGTCGAAATATTTTCCACCGTGCCCAGTGAAATTAAAGATGCTTCGGCATCGCTTGGTGCTACGCCGTGGCAAACATCTCGCAAAGTGGTAGTGCGCAAAGCACTCCCCGGTATTATTGCTTCTACGGTGCTTGCTGTTTCCAAAGCCTTCGGCGAAACATTGGCGGTGCTTATGGTATGCGGCAATATGGTAGAAATACCACGCTCGTTGTTCGACAGTGCCTACCCTCTGCCTGCGCTCATTGCCAATAATTACGGCGAAATGCTTTCGCTACCCAAATACGAATCGGCACTCATGTTTGCCGCTTTGGTTATGTTTGTTATCATATTGATATTCAACACCGTTGCGCGCATTGTTTTACACAAAGTGGAAGAAAAATTTACGTTATAACCTAAGTTCGATTATTACTATGCTGATTGTTACTACTATAAAAACGCTCTTTATTCCGGATTGCTTCACTATCGTTCGCAATGACGAATCGCATCACGTCATTGCGAGCCGTAGGCGAAGCAATCCAGCATATATTTTCATGGATTGCTTCGGTCGTGCCTCCCTCGCAATGACGTAAAAAAAGCGTCTTTGCGAACGATAGTGAAGCAATCTACAACTAATGTTATGTAACAATTACAGAGATTCATAAAAAAACATAAGAAAACCCAATGAAACTAAAATTTATAGAAGAAAAAATATTCAATGTGCTGATGATAGTGGCAACACTTATTGTGTTCGGATTTTTCGCAAGCATCGTTTGGACAATCGTCAAAACCGGGCTACCGTCGTTATCGTGGGAAATGATTTCGCAATTGCCCGGCGGCGGATTTTATCTCGGCAAAGAAGGCGGTATTCTCAATGCTATTATGGGTTCGCTCATGATTGTATTGGCTTCGGCTCTGCTCGGCTTGCTCATCAGCATTCCCATAGTGTTTTACATTAATGTTTATTTAAAAAAGAAATCAAAATTGGCATATTTCACTCGACTTTCTTTCGATGTACTTTTTGGCATTCCGTCCATTGTGTACGGCGCATTTGCATTCACTATTATGATTGCACTCGGATTAAAAACCTCGCTATTGGGAGGAATTATTGTTATCACGCTGTTAATCATTCCAATTTTTGTACGTTCCATGGACGAAGTGGCAAAATCCGTTCCCAGCGACCTGCTTGATGCGGCGTATTCATTAGGAGCAACTAAATTAGAAGCTTGTAAAGTTGTACTCCGCCAAATTGCTCCCGGAATTGCCACTGCCACACTACTTTCGGTAGGCAAAGCCATTGGCGACGCTGCCGCCGTAATGTTCACCGCAGGATTTACTGATAATATACCCACTTCGCTCGACCAACCCGCCGCCACACTACCTTTGTCGGTGTTCTTCCAATTGAGCAGCCCCATTCCCGAAGTGCGCGAACGAGCCTACGCTGCCGCACTTGTTCTTACGCTTATTGTGCTTGTATTGAGCATTGTAGGCAGAATTATTACAAATCGTTTTTCAAAAAATAAATTAATATGAGCTTAAAAAAAAGTTTTCGTCCCGGTTATAAATTTGTACGACAAAGTGAAGGTGCCGAACTTGAAGTGCGCAACCTTAATGTGCATATTAAGAATAATCACATATTAAAGAATGTCAATCTTGTATTGCCCGACAAAAAAATTACGTGCATTATAGGTCCGTCGGGCTGTGGAAAAACTACCCTACTGAAAACCATGAATCGTTTGATAGATTCGGTGGAGGGTGTGCGTATTGACGGAGGTATACTGCTCAACAATGAAAACATTGTTGGGAGTGGCGAGAAAATTATCAATCTGCGCCGCAAAATTGGGCTTGTTTCCCAAAAACCATGTCCGCTTCCTATGTCGATTTTCGACAACGTAGCCTATGGCTGCCGCATTCACGGCATACGCAATCGCCGTAAACTTAGAATGATTGTGCAATATTATTTGGAAGCCGTAGGGTTGTGGGACGAAGTGAGCAATAGGCTTAACACGCCTGCCGCACGTCTTTCGGTGGGGCAACAGCAACGCTTGTGTCTTGCCCGAAGTCTTGCCGTGGAACCGCAATTTATTCTTGCCGACGAAGCCACCAGTGCGCTCGACCCTATTTCGAGCCGAAACGTGGAAGAATTGTTTGTAAAACTCAAACAAGATTATTCTATAATAATGGTAACACACACTTTACATCAGGCAAAACGCATTGCCGACCACGTGGTTTTTATGTATCTGGGTGAAATAATAGAAGCAGGTCCGGCAAACGAAATTTTTACAAATCCACAACATCAACTCACCAAAGAATATCTTTCAGGAGCATTTAATTAAGAAAAAATATGACGACTAAAACCTATTTAACGCATTTGCGAGAACTCGAAGCCGAATCAATATATGTGCTTCGAGAAGTGGCGGCACAATTCGACCGTCCGGCAATACTTTTTTCGGGAGGGAAAGACTCCATTGTACTCACTCATCTTGCCTACAAGGCTTTTTATCCTGCCCGAATACCGTTTCCGTTGGTGCACATTGACACCGGGCATAATTTTCCGGAAACAATAGAATATCGCGATGCCTTAGTTGAGCGACTCGGTGCGAAGCTAATAGTAGGCTCGGTGCAGGAATCTATCGACACCGGACGTGTGCGTGAAGAAACCGGTTACAACGCAAGTCGTAATCGCTTGCAAACTGTTACTTTGCTTGATACTATAGAAAAACACAAATTCGATGCTGCCATAGGCGGTGCAAGGCGCGATGAAGAAAAAGCACGGGCGAAAGAACGATTTTTTTCGCATCGAAACGAATTCGGACAATGGGATCCGCGCAACCAACGTCCCGAATTGTGGAACTTGTATAACGGACATAAAAATGTGGGCGAACATTTCAGAGTCTTCCCCATAAGTAACTGGACAGAAATGGACGTGTGGCAATACATATTCCTCGAACAGATACCAATGCCGAACATTTATTTTACACACGAACGCAATGTATTTTTGCGCGACGGTCAATGGTTTGCTGCCGAAGAATGTATGAAATTAAAACCAGGAGAAACGGTGGAAAGAAAACAAGTGCGCTGTAGAACTATCGGCGATATAAGTTGTACGGGACTGACACTTTCGCAAGCCTCGTCGCTCGAAGAAATTATTGATGAAATAGCTGCTACACGAGTAACCGAGCGTGGCGGTCGTGCCGATGATAAACGCTCGGAAACAGCAATGGAAGACAGAAAAATAGCAGGATATTTTTAAAAAGTAGAACAATGGAAAATACAAAAGGATATTTAGATATGGAGTTGCTCCGCTTTACTACAGCCGGCAACGTTGATGATGGAAAAAGCACACTCATAGGGCGATTGCTCTACGATAGCAAATCAATTTTTGAAGACCAAATGGAAGCTGTGGAATCCGCTTCACGCAGTAGAGGAAACGAAGAAGTGAATCTTGCACTGCTCACCGACGGGCTTCGTAGCGAACGAGAACAGGGCATTACCATAGATGTGGCATACCGCTATTTTGCCACACCTCAGCGTAAATTTATTATTGCCGACACTCCGGGTCATGTCCAGTACACGCGGAATATGGTTACCGGAGCTTCCACTGCCGATTTGGCTCTTATACTGATCGATGCTCGAAACGGCGTTCAGGAACAAACCATTCGACACAGTTTTATTGCTTCGCTTCTGGGAATTTCTCACGTTGCGGTGTGTATCAATAAAATGGATTTGGTAGACTATTCACAATCGGTGTTCGAGAACATACAACGGGCATATTTGGATTTATCGGAAGAAATTCGTCCGAAAAACATTCATTTTATACCCATTTCTGCCAAATTGGGCGACAATGTTGTGGAAAAATCAACCAATATGGCATGGTATACCGGCAGCACACTCATGGAACTACTCGAAACTATTCCCGTGCCACGTTCAGAGGACAATGTAGGTATGCGTTTTGCCGTACAGTATGTTATCCGCCCCATCTCCGATACGTTTCACGATTTCCGCGGTTATGCAGGAATGCTTGCAAGCGGCACCATGCAAAAAGGCAAACAAATTATAGTGTTACCACGAGGACAGCGCACAAGCATCAGCGCAATTACTCTTGCCGACAAAGAATTGGAAACGGTGCACGAAGGCGAATCGGTTACCGTGCAGCTTACCGATGATATTGACGTTGGACGGGGCGATTTGCTCGTTGATGCCGACCATGAATTACCTCAAATTTCGCAAACAGTATCGATGAATGTGTGTTGGTTCAATCAAAATCCGCTGCACGTAGGCAATCGCTACATTATTCGCCACGCCACTCACGAAACGCAAGGGATTGTGAAAAGCATTGACAATCGAATCAATATCAACACATTGCAAAAAGAAACTCAGATAGAAAGCCTTGCAATGAACGATATTGCCGAAATAACCATAAAAACCGCTACGCCTCTTGTATTCGATTCATACAAAATAAACAGAACAACCGGCAGTTTGATTTTTATTGACCCGCAAACATTTGAAACAGTTGGCGCAGGAATGATTTTGTAAGTTACACCTAATTTCTACCTGATAATAGCATAATTATAGATTGCTTCACTATCGTTCGCAATGACGCCTTTTTGTACGTCATTGCGAACGATAGTGAAGCAATCCAGATAAGAAATATCAAACAAATTACTACTAATCAATAAGTTAAAAACATAATAGTAATCAAACACCGGTAATTACGTATAAAACACCTAAAAAATACGAAGATGATACAAAAACAAGATATTGATGCATTAAATCAAAAATTTGCTTCGGAAAGCCCCGAAACCCTCTTACGGTGGTTTTTAGAACAATGTGAAGGGAAAATAGCCCTTTCGTCGAGTCTTGGTCCCGAAGATCAAGTATTGACCGACATGATAGTAAAAATCAATAAAAACGCTCAGATTTTCACACTCGACACAGGACGGCTTTTCCCCGAAACATATAGCCTGATTGAAAAAACAAATATGCGGTATGGAATAAAAATTCGCATGTACTTTCCTGATTTTCACAAAGTAGAAGACATGGTTTCCACTCATGGCATTAATCTTTTCTACGAAAGTATTGAAAAACGCAAACTCTGTTGCGCACTACGCAAATTAGAACCACTGAGTAGAGCATTCAAGGGATTAGATGCGTGGATTTGCGGACTTCGTCGCGAGCAATCGGTTACACGCCAAGCTATGCAACTTGTGGAATGGGACGAAATACATAACATCATAAAAATTAATCCTCTTATACATTGGTCGGAACAACAAGTGTGGGATTATATTAGCAAAAATGCTGTTCCCTACAATCGCTTGCACAAGAACGGTTTCCCAAGCATTGGCTGCCAACCCTGCACACGAGCAGTGAAAGAGGGCGAGGACGCTCGTTCCGGACGATGGTGGTGGGAATCACCAGAACACAGAGAATGCGGATTGCATAAAAAATAAGGCTTCGGCTCCGCTCAGCCATCGGTCGTTGAGGCTCTCGAAACGCAGTGGTTGAGCGGAGTCGAAACGATATTTTCAAACGTTACCAAAAAAAATTAGCATGAATATTGCCGCATTAGTTTCCGGAGGAGTGGATAGTTCCGTTGTTGTGCATTTGTTGAAAGAACAGGGGCATAATCCGCACCTTTTTTATCTAAAAATAAGCAACGGCGAAGACGATTGTTCGTGGCAAGACGACATTGTGCTGTGTCGTGTAATAGCAAAAAAATATGGCTGCAAGATTGACATTCTCGACTTGAACAAAGAATATTGGGAAAGTGTAGTTACGTATATGCTTGAAAGCGTTCGCATGGGGCGCACTCCCAACCCCGATATGATGTGTAATAAATACATAAAATTCGGCTGTTTTGAACAACTGTGCGGAAACAATTTTGACAAAACCGCCACCGGGCATTATGCAACTACCACCAACGTAAACGGAAAAATATACCTATCCACCGCCAAAGACCCGGTAAAAGATCAGACCGATTTTTTGGCACAGATTAATTACTTGCAAGTCTCCAAATTGCTGTTCCCTATCGGACATTTGATGAAAAGCGAAGTGCGCAACATAGCCAAAGAACATGGGTTGATAACGGCAAGCCGAAAGGATAGTCAAGGGATTTGTTTCTTGGGAAAGGTAAACTACAACGCATTTATAGAACGCTATCTCGGGCGCAAACAAGGCGAGATACGAGAACTCGAAACCGGCAAAAAGTTGGGAACACACAACGGATTTTGGTTTCATACCATAGGACAGCGCAAGGGCTTAGGTTTGAGCGGAGGTCCTTGGTTTGTAGTACAAAAAGACATTGAACAAAATATCATTTATGTTTCTAACGGATACGACCCCGAAACGCAGTATGGGAATATTATTCATGTGAAAGCCTTCAATTTTATTACCGAAGACCCTTGGGGTGATTGTGCCGACGAAAAAGATATTACCTTCAAAATACGACATACCCCCGAATTTACTACGGGAACATTGATAAAAACGGGAGATACATACACAATTATAGCCGACCAAAAACAGCAAGGCATTGCCTGCGGACAATTTGGCGTTGTTTACGATGCCGATGCTCGACTTTGCTTCGGCAGCGGAGAAATTTATTGATTCATAAAAAATAGCCTCACTTGTGTATACTATGCCTAATTGTACAACAGGAAAAAGAAGGAGGAGTAGCATTGCCTCGGATACGATGTAAAAAAGTAATTAGTGAACCTTGCACAGCCCTTTACAGTAAAAAACATAAAAACACAGAAAACACAAAATTTAGTCTGTAATGCTATGTAACACATTGATTATATCGTATTCATCGCAAAAAAACAATATAAATCAAAAATATACCTCGAAAAGGGTATTGCCCACTGAATAGAAACAATATATCTTTGCTGTATCAAAATGTAATAATAATTTAAACAGAAAAAATATGGCTACAATCGCGAAAAAA
>JAISIO010000016.1 GCA_031262005.1 Bacteroidales bacterium | reverse complement strand
CACTTTTGTTGGTAATAAATGAGAAATACCTATGATTCTGAGAAGATTTACTACAACAATTTGTTGCCTTTTGTTTATATGTTGTGCTGCATTTGCCCAAAAAACCATTGACAATAGTGATGAAAATACTTTACTCACGCAAGCAATCACGCTTTTTGATGCCCATAAATATAGTGCTGCACAGCAAAGTTTTATGCGAATAGCTGATAATTCTGAATTTACATATACTATTCGTATTGATGCGCAGTTCTATGTTGCAGTAACTGCTCTGCGTTTATTCAATGGCGATGCCGAACAGCTAATAAAGCAGTTTATAGACACGTATCCCGAAAGTCCGCATATTTACAGAGCGTATTTTGAATATGCTAATTTCTTGTTCCGCAATCAAAATTTTGAAACAGCACTCGAATATTATGAAAAAGTTGATATAAAGCGATTTAACAACAAAGATTTAGCGGAATATTTCTATAAATTGGCATATAGTTATTTTAAAGTGAGCGAATTTGCTAAGGCAAAACAAATTTTCAAAGAAACTAAGGATTCGCAATCGGTGTATGCTGAAAATGCCTTGTATTACTATTCATATTTGGAATATGTGGATAAAAATTACGATGCTGCCTTACCCGGTTTCGAGAAACTTGCTGCCGATACCACCGGTATGTTTGCGACGGTAGTAGCACCATATATTGCGCAAATATACTATCAGCAACAGCAGTACGAAAAAGCTATTCATTACGGACTTTCTATAGAATCGGTGGTAAACCCTACGCAATTGCCCGATGTGTATAAAGTAATAGCAGGAGCGTATTATAAAACGTTGCAATATAAAAATTCCTTGCCGTATTACGAAAAATATGTGCAAACAGTAACCAATCCGAGTGTTGAGGATTTTTATGAAATAGGGTTTTTGTACTATAATCACGAAAATTATCCCAAAGCAATAGAAAATTTGGAACGTGTTACCGGACATAACGATACGCTTTCGCAGAATGCCTACTATCATTTGGGCGAGAGCTATTTGAAAATAGGAGCGAAGGACAAAGCGCGCAACGCATTCATGGCGGCATCGGAGTATTCGGTATTTCCCAAATTGCAAGAACGCTCGGATTTTAATTACGCTAAATTGCAATATGAATTGTCGTTAGCTCCATTTAATGAGGCTATTACCGGTATGCAAAATTTTATAGCGCGCTATCCGCAGTCGGAGTTTAAAGACGAAGCTCATGCCTTGTTGGTAAAAATTTATCTATCGTCGCGTAATTATAAAGATGCGCTGACTTCGCTCGACCACATTTCGCAATTAACCACCGATTTACAAATGGCGTATCAGCAAATAGCATACTATCGCGGACTGGAATTGTTCAATAATTTGGACTATGATGAAGCTCGCGCCATGTTTGCTGCTTCGCAAAAGTACAAGCAATACAATAGAACGGTGGCGGCTTTGTGTGTGTATTGGAATGCCGAATCGTATTTCAAACAAGGTGAAGCAGAACAGGCTCGCACCTATTTCAATGAATTTTTAACTATGCAAGGCGGTTATAATTTGCCCGAATATGTACGTACACACTATACAATGGGCTACATATATTTCAACCAACACGATTATACTACGGCAGCGCAATGGTTTCGCAAATATTTGGATTTGGCAACCGATAAACAATCCGATTTTTATGCCGATGCAGCTATTCGTTTAGGCGATAGTTACTACATGAACAAAGACTTTTTACAAGCTATAAAATATTATACCATAGCAAAAAACATAGGCACGTTTGATGTGGAATATGTGCTGTTTCAATTGGCATTTAATTACGGATTGCTCAATAAACAGCAAGAAAAAATTGATGCTTTAACACAATTTATTGCCGCCTATCCCACATCGGCACTCTTTGTTGATGCGCTTTTTGAAAAAGCCGAAGCACTTATGAAAGTGGGCAAGGAAACCGAAGCGTTGGAAATGTATAAAACAATAGTTGAAAATCATGAAACAAGTTCGTATTATAAAAAATCAATGTTGCAAATTGCGCTGGGAGTTTATAATGCAGGGCATTACGATGAAGCATTGGTAATGTATAAAAAAATTGTTGATTTATTTCCCGGTTCGCCCGAAGCGCAAACTGCTCTCAATATGATTCGCAATATTTACAAGCATCAAAGCGATATAGATTCTTATTCCGATTATGTGAAACAATTAGGGGGCTATGCCGATGTAAGTGAGGCTCAATTAGACACATTGAGTTTTGAGGTTGCTCAGGAATTGTATTTGAACGGTGATTGCGAAAAAAGCGTTCCGTTATTCACAAGCTATATAAACCGGTATTCAGGAGGATTTTTTGAGTTGAATGCGCACTATTATCGTGCTGATTGCTTGTTTGCAAACAATGCTTACAATGATGCATTGGTAGATTTCCTATTTGTGTTGCAAGCTCCACGAAATTCATTTACCGAAACCTCGCTACTCAATGCTGCCTATATACTATTTACCCAAGAACGCTACGATGAAGCCTTGCCTTTCTTGCAACGACTTGAAACCGAAGCCGAGGTAAAACAAAATCTGCAATTTGCACGTAAAGCTCTGGTTACTATTTATGCTCAGCAACAAAATCAGGAAGCATTACTTGCTGTTGCCAAAAAATATGTGGTAAACGAAAAAATTTCGCCTGAAGAAAAACGATGGGTACAAATGCTTATGGCAAATGCTTACAAAGCACAGAGCAATACACAGGAAGCAATGGCACTGTATAAAGTAATTGCACTCAACCAAGAAACAAGCGAAGGTGCCGAAGCCCGATTTAACGTTATCAATCACTATTATGAAATGGGCGATTATGATAGCAGCGAAGCCGAAATTCTTGATTTTCTCGAAAAGGGTTCGCCGTATCAATATTGGTTGGGTAAAGCCTACATTGTGTGGGCGCAAATATTTATCGACCGTGATGAACTGTTTCAGGCGCGCTACACGTTGCAAAACGTATTGCAACATTATACCATACCCGACGACGGAATTATAACCGAAGTAAACAATATACTTAATGCAATAGCAGCTGCTGAGATAGAGAAAAAGATTGAAGCCGAAGCACAATCAGAAGTGGTGGTGCCTATGGGGGATAATCCGGAATTGTTTGAATAGTTATTAGTGAATAAAGAATAGAGTGTAGAGTTTAGTAATATGAAAAATAGAGTAATATATAGTGTAATTGCCGTTTGTGTTTTTTGTACACAATCGCTTGTTGCCCAACAGCAAGAAGATGAACCGGAATTGGGAAAAACCATAAAAGTATATTCGGAATATAAACCGCAAATTAATGATGCGCAACGACTTTTGGTGAACCCAACGGCATACGATACGGTGAAAGTGCCGGTGGAACTGAAATATACATTTGAAGCTGCGCCTGTTGATGTGGTATCGGAATTGCGCACATTGCGAGCTGTGAGCGTCAAAGGCGATAAATTACAGGATTTATTCCGTGGCTATGCTGCCGTGGGTGGCGGAAACTATAATTCGTTTATGGCAGATGTGCGTTTTATGACCGAACGTTCTCGTCAGTATCAAAATGGAATTGAGTTTTTGCACAACTCTTCAGCCGGGAAAGTCCGTTTTGAAAACGATGAAAAGTATCCTGCAAACTATATGTACAACACGCTTTCGGTGTATACCAAACGTTTTTTGCCAACTGTAACGCTTTCGGCGGGTATTAAACCATCATTTAACAGGTATTTACAATATGGGCGAGATGTAAATTCGCCGGAATTTCCCGAAATTTCGTATAACAAAAAAGATATTCGCCGCACCATATTTTCCAATCAAAGCTATGTGGGCGTGCAATCGAATACCGCAAATTTGGATTATTTGAATTATACAGGAAATCTCGGTCATAACATTACGGTAATGAACCCCCAACAAATAGAAAACAGCATTAACCTACAAGCAGAAGTAAAACAAAATGTGGGCACTTTGCGTCTGGGGGCAGAATTTGCAACCGAATGGCATGGTGTCAATTTTGTGCCGCTTGATAGTGCTGCAATTAAGAAAAATACAACACAAATTTCGCTTAAACCGTATTTGGTAAAAACGGTGGACGATATTACGTTTGAAGTGGGATTGCTTGCACAACAAACCATTGACGGCAACAGTGCATTTAAACTGCATCCACACGTGCGCCTTTCGGCGAATGTGTTGAAACAAACCGTTGTGCCGTACATTTCGTATAGTGGTAACTATAAACAGTATTCCATGCTCGAAATGCTGAATGAAAATCCGTACACAAAAGATTTTGTGCTTTTGCAACCTGCGAATACTATTGCCGATGTGCGTGTGGGAGCGCAAGGACGAATGGCTACCGTAGTTCCATTCAATGCCTACGTGCAGTATAAAGCCTTCAATAATGAACATTTTTGGGTAAATGATTTTTCAAACGCAGGAAACACCTTTCTGCCGCTGTACGATAACGGAACTATGTTTCGTGTACACGGCGAAATAGGAGTGAGGCAACCATTGTTTGCAGCTTTAGCGCAATTGAGTTATAATCGTTATTCGCTCAATACGCTGGAGCACGCATGGCACAAACCGGCTGTGGAAGCGCAAATAGACCTGAAATATAACATACAAAACCCACTAACGGCACAAAATAAACTGGTGATAACAACTCAATTTTTTGCCTACGGCTCTCAGTATGCCTTGGCAGAAAAATTCTCGGAAGGCATAGCAGAACCTCGCTATGAAGCGGTGCGAATGTCTGCAATTGTTGATTTCAATATTCATTTGGATTATTATTATAATACGGCGTTGGTTATATTTTGCCGAGTGAATAACATTACCGCCACCCGCTATCAACGATTTTACCTGTATCCGAGCCAACGAACCAACTTCTTGGCGGGTTTGAGTTATTCGTTTGGGAATAAGAAGTAAAGAAATGACTGCTAACTTTTTTGGCGATATGGTCAAAGGTGTTGTTGATATTGAACGACAAAAAGTGGCTTTAGATGCGGAATTGCACGCTGATTTGGAAACATTGCTTTTGGAAAACGGTTCTCAACAAAACGATTTGTGGGGTATCAATATATACCCTTTTATAGAAGGTGATGATTTTTTAGAATTTGACTCTATGATAAATATTCGTCCTGCTCAAAATAATCGCAGCAGAGGTGTTGAAAATGTTGAAATTCAAAATCAAATAAAATATACTATTAATCAAATCATAGAAAAATAATGCAACACAAATCATTAGCCGAAGGACGTTGGGCAGAATTGACATTTAGTCAGCAAATGGCAAATGTTGGGAGTGAAGTTTCGCGTACTAAGAATTGGTTGATTAAAGGTAACGACCAACAAGCAGAAAGAGCTTTTGAGCGTTGTTTGGAACTAATTTATTTGACCATACAATTTGCTAATCGTTCTGCAATTTACCGAGAGGTCTGCCGTTTTAAAGAATTTTTTTGTAAAGCCTATTTAGAAAAAGACATCAATGAATTGCTCTATCTGGATCGTTATTGTATGCAATTTGCAATGAATAAATAAAGTTTAAAAGTATCAGTAACTACAAATCTATAAATACCATGAAAACAACATTTTGTAAGACATCATGTTTGCTGCTACTGCTATTTAGTACGGCAGCAGTAGCATTTGGTGTGTGTGCAGATTCATCTGCCACCGAATCGGTAGTAATTAACGGCGTTCGTTGGGCAACACGCAACGTAGCCGAACCTGGCACCTTTGCTGCCAACCCCGAAGATGCGGGAATGTTTTACCAATGGAATCGCAAAACGGCTCGGGCTGTTACCGGCAGTGTAACGAGTTGGGACAATAGTTATCCTACTGGCATAGAATGGGAAAAAGCAAACGACCCATGCCCTGCGGGCTACCGTGTTCCTACACTACAAGACCAAGCATCGTTGTTAGACAAACCCAAAGTAACGAACGAATGGA
>JAISIO010000114.1 GCA_031262005.1 Bacteroidales bacterium | reverse complement strand
GAATAATTTTCGTGTATCATTTTCTTTGTGTTTTTTTGCAAAGCTAATGATTATAACGGTAAAATCTCGATAAACACGTAAATTCTAAACTATAATTATGATTGTTCATGCACATATATCGCCTGCGAAACATGAAAAATGTATTCTATTTTTCAATGGTTGGGGAATGGATTGCAATGCGGTAAAACATCTACAAAGCAGTGATTATGATGTTTTTGTGTGTTACGACTATCGCAATTTCACAAAACAGGAATTAGTGTTTGACTCCTATAAGGAAGTCTCTGTAATAGCATGGTCGCTCGGTGTATGGGTGGCGGAACAGCTACTTGCATCTCATTTTCCGAAATTCACAAAAACTATAGCAATCAATGGCACTCCGCAACCGATTGACAATAATATGGGCATAGTCGAACAGGTTTTTGCGCACACACTTGAAAGTTGGAATGAACACAATCGCAAGAAATTCAATGCTCGTATGTGTGGCGGGAATAAACAATTGCTTGAATATATGCCATTTATGTCGCAGCGTTCGTGCGAAGAACAGCGGGAAGAATTACAGTTTTTATACACTGCTATTCTGAATAACGCACACAAATACTCCGACAACAAAGCCTTCCACAATGACAAACCACAATGGACTGAGGCAATTATAGGCACTAAAGATTTGATTTTTACTGCCGAAAATCAGCACAACTATTGGCAAAATCGTACAAATTGCCGAACTTTGCCACTTCCGCATTTTCCATTCGCTGAATTTCAGTCGTGGGACGAAATTGTATATATAGTGTAATGATTGTAGCTGAAAAACAACGTGTTGCAAAACGATTTGGCAAACAAATCCAATCGTACAAAAAGTACGCAACGGTGCAAAAAAATATTTGCGACCGTGTAATAGCTATTCTTTTACAGCATTCGCTAACGCCTGCACAGGTATTGGAAATCGGTTGCGGAACAGGTTTTTTAACGGAACAGTTTTTAACACAATTCAACGTGCAATCGTATATGGCAAACGATATTGCGGCAGAAATGGGTACAGAACTGCAACGAATTAGCTTAATAACCGGACAAACTATTGATTTCCTGCCCGGCGATGCCGAAACTATTGCACTCGACAAACAATTCGACACAATACTTTCTACGTCTACCTTGCAATGGTTTCACAACATTTCGGGATTTTTCGGGAAAATGCACAACATGTTGCGAGATAGGGGAATTTTTGCGTTCAGCACTTTCGGCACAGAAAATTTTCGGGAAATTACAACGCTTACCAATCAAAGTTTAGCATATAGTTCGGCAGAGGAATTGTGTGCTTTGCTTGCCGATAATTTTCATGTGTTGCACTGCGAAACGTATTGCAAAACACTCTTTTTCAACGAAGCCGTAGATGTACTGCGACATATAAAACAAACCGGCGTCAATAATTTATCCGCTTCACTATGGACCAACTCTCGGTTGCAGCAGTTTAGCACCGCTTATCGGGATTTGTTTTACACAAACAACGGGTTCACACTTACTTATAATCCCATTATTATTGTTGCAAAAAAAATCAGTTAGTCAATTATTCAGTTATTCAAAAAATATGTCTCAAGCATTTTTCATAAGCGGTATAGATACCGATTGCGGCAAAACATTTATTACCGGACATTTAGCACGAAATTTATACAACAACGGCTCTTCTGTTATCACACAAAAATTAGTACAAACGGGCTGCAAAAATATTGCAGAAGATATTGCAGAACATCGCCGCATTATGGAAATTCCTTTGCAGGCTGTTGATACAAACGGTGTTAGCTGTCCATATAATTTTGCGTTTCCGGCATCGCCACACTTTTCGGCATTGTTGGAAAATACCGCAATTGATACTACTGTTATAACCCAATCGACCAAAACATTACTTGAACACTACAACACGGTGCTGATAGAAACTGCCGGCGGCTTGGCAGTTCCTTTGAGCAAAACTGAATTGAGCTGCGATTACATTGCTCGTCGAGGGCATTCGTTGATTTTGGTAACAAGTTCAAAATTAGGCAGTATTAATCACAGTTTGTTGAGTTTTTTGTTGTGCAAACAATTGCGCATTCCTATGTATGCGGTGATTTACAATATACTGCCCGATGCAGATGAAGCCATTTCCGAAAATACCGAAGAATTTTTGCGAAATTATGTACGACGTGAATTCCCCAAAACTCGCTTTGTAACAAGTAAAGAAATTCTGATGGGCAGCACGTTGGATTTGTAATTCTAAAAAATATTTCGTTACTTTACGCATAATAATCCCTATTTTTGTGTTTTTCACAATGTATTCTCCTAATTCCTAAAGCTATGAAAACTATAGAATTATCCGAAAGTAAACTATTTTACACCATTGGCGAAGTTGCTGCAATGTTCGATGTCAATACTTCGCTCATACGGTTTTGGGAAACGGAATTCAACATAATCAAACCCAAGAGAAATGCCAAAGGTAATCGTTTATTCACCCCTGCCGATGTTAAAAATTTCCAGTTGATTCATTATTTTATAAAAGAACAAGGCATGACACTGAAAGGTGCACAGAAAAAATTGTGCGAAAATACCGACGAGGCTCTGCAAAAAATTCATGTAATTGCAAAACTGGAGGGATTGAAAACAAAACTTATCAATATAGGCAGTAAACTGGAATAATACCTTTTTTGCACGCAAATAACACAGATTTACCCCCCCCGCTCGCACGGACGACACGTCTACGCGAACGGGGTACTTACATTTGCAATTATTACAAATATTTGACTACCATATAGATAGCAACAGCGCAAAGAAACACAGCATACATACGTTTGAAAAACAATACCGGCAGTTTCAGAGCAAACTTACTTCCCAAAAATGTTCCACCAACAATCCCGATGGCAACAAAAGCGGCATACGCAAGATTAAGATGTCCATCGTGAGCATAAATAACAACGCCCGGCAAACCTACAGGCAATTGCAATGCTGCCAGCGAAGTAGCTGTGGCTGCCTTAGGATTATATTGAAAGAAACCGACCAACAGAGGAACAATAATTAATCCTCCCCCTTTACCGAACATGCCGGCGGTGATACCCGCAAAAAATCCAAGTGCAATAAACGACCACACCGGAAATTCTTTTTCACTGTATGAAATAGCATTCGTGGTTTGCAACGTGGTTTTGGGGGATTTTGTAAACAAATAATTGCCAGCGGCATAGAGTAAATACACTGCATACAATTTTGCCAGCAGGCTCTCATCAATACTTACGGCTATTTTGCCGCCTACAAACGAGCCGCACAACAATCCAATGGCAATAATAAGCGAATGTTTTACATTAATAAGTCCCGCTTTGTAGTAGGTAATCACTCCCATAATACCCACCGGAAGCAACATTGCTGCAAGCGAAATTGCATTGGCGTCGAGTAATTCCATTCCAAAAAACGAAATTAACACTGGCACCATAACTATGCCTCCGCCTATGCCGAATAAACCAGAGAGAATGCCTGCAACTATGCCGAGGGAAACTAATGCTATTTCCACGATTCTTAGTGATTAGAGTTTAGAGTGTAGTGAAGTTTGTCGTGGGTTCATTGTTTTAGTTGTCGCTTTTAGCATCTTGAGAATTTCTTCACAATCACATTTGATTGAAGTATATTCATTTTCGGAAATATAATTTGTTTCAACCAAAAGGTCTAACCAATACATCGTTTCTGCACATTCCTTTAACGAAATGTATATTTTCGATACAAAATCCTTCTCGCTTATACCATATTCGGCTTCGGCTAAATTTGCCCCAATACTTGTGCCACTACGCAAAATTTGTTTCGACAAAACAAACTCTTTCTTTTCGGTAGATAAATATTTGTATAAATTGATGATTCTAACAGCAAAGCGTTTACTCTTATATCGTGCAGTATTTTCTTTTTCCATAAACTAATATCTAAACTCTACACTCTAATCACTAAACTCTACACTCTATTCTCTAATACCTAATCTCTAAATCAGTATCAACCAATATATAATAGCCCTTACCAGCATTCATAGTATTCAAAGTGCCTTCTGTTTGATTCAAAAATCCATCAAAATTTTTGA
>JAISIO010000100.1 GCA_031262005.1 Bacteroidales bacterium | reverse complement strand
CACAAGTGAACGAAACACAAAGAAAAAGAGTAATATAAAGCAACTTTTTGGTCATAACGGAAATAGTGCCGCAAAGGTATACAAACAATTGAGAATGACAAAATTTAGGCGGTATTACTGTTTATAGCCGGATTTATTCCCTTGTTATAAAAAATTATCCGTGATTTTTTTGTCGAAAAATGGAGATTGTCGTGATGATTTTGTGTTTTTTGCCCCGAAATTATTGCATAATAGAGTAAAGTTTGGTACGAATATTTGAAATTTTTGTCGCGAGAGAAAGAAAAAAGTCAAGCCGAAGAGGATTATGTAATACAAAAAGACGGAAAAATGCAGAATATGGCATTCGCACTTCTCTTGAAAATTTTACGAAGTATGACACTATCCAAGTTTATCCGTTGTATGCTATTGGGAATACCAATTTTTCAAACGAAACGCATTTATAAATTAAATAGATATTGTATTTTCGACAGCTAAAATCAATTTTGTCTTTTAAAGAATACAAAAAACAAAAAATTTGTATTATAGAGAATGCAAAATTGGCTAAAAGTTGCATTTTGTAAAATGCAATTTGTATCTTTGTAAAAAATTAGAGATGAATTTAATTCATGTGCGTATGAAATCATTATTTTCGGCATTGTACCGTAAGTTGGAAGAAACGGATATGCGTTTTGAACGCTACCTGAAAAGTCAAATTGATTGGAATAATCGGCTAATAGCCATTACGGGTGCGCGTGGGACGGGCAAAACCACGATGTTGTTGCAACACATCAAAGAACAGCACGGCAACAATCTGGAAGATGTGTTGTATATGAGTTTGGACAATATTTATTTCAGTACCAACAACTTATATTCGCTTGCAGACGATTTTTATTCGCATGGAGGTAAGGCACTTTATATTGATGAAGTCCATAAATACCCCACGTGGTCGCAGGAAATTAAAAATATTTATGACGATTTTCCGACATTGAAAGTTGTTTTTACCGGTTCGTCCATGTTGCAAATTTTTAAAGCAGATGCCGATTTGAGCCGTAGAGTACGACACTACCAACTATTCGGAATGTCGTTTCGTGAATTTTTAATTTACGAGGGCTTGCTTGGAAAGTCGCACGAGGCATTTTCACTTGACGAAATTTTGGAAAATCATATTTCCATTTCACAACAATTGATAAAAGAATTTACACCGTTGCCGGCATTCAAAAAATATCTTCAATACGGATATTATCCTTATTATAAAGAAGATACAGGTGGTTATGGCGAGCGAGTATTGCAAACGTTTAACACCATAATGGAAAGTGATGTGCCCAATGTGGAACATATTGATTTTTACTCAATCGGCAGACTTAAAAAATTGTTTTACATACTTTCCGACATGGTGCCGTTTACGCCTAATATTTCACAATTGAGTCAAATGGTTGATGTAACTCGCACAAGTTTAATGAATTATCTACAATTGCTTGAAAAAGCACACAGCGTTTTGCTACTCAAACAGCAAGCCACCGGCATACGGCAAATGGTAAAGCCGGAAAAAATATATTTGCAAAACACCAATTACAGTTATGCCCTTTCAGCGGAAAATCCCGAAATCGGAAATGTGCGAGAAACTTTTTTCTTCAATCAACTACAACAGAATCATAAAGTTACCTACAATGAGCAAACGGATTTTTGCATTGACGGAACATATTATTTTGAGATTGGCGGTAAAAATAAAAATGCGAAACAAATAACCGGTTTGAACAATGCCTACCTTGCTCTTGACGGTTTGACCACAGGCTATCGCAATGAAATTCCGCTGTGGCTGTTTGGATTTTTGTATTGAAGTTGTGTTGTAGAAAAGATACGATTACTCGGCGATTAAAAGCCGGAGGTTAGTAAGTAGTTGAAAATCTTTGGTTGTAATGACTGAAAGGAAGTCAAATAGTGTATCGGTGCATTATTTCACACATGGTATTTCCACTAAATGTGCCTCATTCGCAAATTCATATTGTTCATTCACAATAGCAGAATTTACAAACGTAGTATGCTCTGATTTTTCTATTCCGTGTGCTGCGTGAATGTGTCCGAATAGATGATATTTCGGACGAATGTCCAAAACTTTTTGCAGCAAAATAGGGCACCCATAATGAATACGCCCTTCACAATCCAACATTCCATGCGGCGGATTGTGCGAAATAAGCACATCAACATCTGCGGGGATTTTCTGAATATTTCTATCGTGATTACCACTCATGGCATCGCCCATAAATAGCGGAATACCCCAAAACTTGAAACCCTCAATTTTTACGCCCGAATTGCACAAATAATGCACATTTTTTTGCAAACCTTCAATTTGCTCGCCAAAAAGACAGTCGTCGTGATTGCCTGCGACAAAAATTTTGTACCGGTAGTCTAAATCGCAAAACCAATTCAAAAAATCTAAAACTTCTGTCTCTGTTCCCGAAAACGAAGCGTCGCCCGAACGGATTATAATGTCGGCTTGAGGTAGGTTTTTAAGTTGGAGGTGTTTGGCGTGTGTGTCGGAAAGATGGAGAATTTTCATGAATGCCAATATCGTAGTGCTAAATAATTTTTCAACTCTTTGTATTTTGCTTCGTCAAGGTTTGATAGTAAATCTTCGGGAGAAATGATTTTGTATTTGTTTTTGTCTTTCAAATGTTCTACCCAAGTTGTTTTCATATCTTTTCCGCTACACTTGTATCTGTCTCGGCTCTCTTTTTTCAATAACGTTTGATTTTCTTTCGGAATAATATGAGCGTGAATAAAATCGTCTGCTTTGATAATTTCACATTCTTTTTTCAAAATCATTTGCTCTGCCCAAAGTGTTTGTCGCATTAATTGATAAAACGGTTCAAAGAAATAAACGCTGCTCTTGTAATTGTCATACTTTTTAAGTTGTTCTGATTTGTTGATTAAGTCGGAATATCTGCTTAATCGTTCTTGTCCTTTTCCGTTTGTTCCTTTCGGCTCGTTTCTTCTATCTTCGAGTGATTTGTCTGTATTGTTATAATGCTCTGTATATTTCCACTCTATTGGAAGAAGATAATTTTTGCCGTTTTTGTGTTTTGCAAAAATCAACGCATCAATGGAAGTACACTGACTGCCTCGAGCTGGTTTTTGCTCTTCTTTGCATTCGTTCAGATAATCCTTGCCGCTCACAGCTTCAAACGCAATGTAGGCTGGCAAAAACTTGTCTGATTTGATTTCTAAAACATCAACAATGTCTTCGCAGATAATTTTTGCGATTTTCAAAACTTCGTTTTTGTCGTTTCGGATTGGGAACAAATAATTTAAACACGCTATTTGAGAAGATAATGTGTGACTGGTAGGCTTTGTACCGCCCCACCACGAAATTTTATTTTTTTCAAAATAAGTTACGACATCTTTTCTTATGGATTCGAAAAGATTGAAATTGCTGTTCGACAAAACAAAATCTCTTTCTTTGCCCATAAATTTTCCACCTGCTTTACAATCATCAAACAATTTGCTGTTTTCGATTAGGTTGATCGCTCTTTCTCTTTGGTTTTCCTGATATTTACTCATATTTATTCATTTTCATATTGTACACCTCTAAAAATCTTGAAATTTTTTCACAAAAGCCGAAGTGCATTAAAACTCTGTAAAAAAAATTTGGCTCTATAACGAATAGCGTGGGTAATCATAATTAAGTTTAGCCGTTAAGAAGTATATCATGTTAATAAAGTTTTCAATATTTCGGAAACCTCTTGCTCTGCGTTTAGCCAATTG
>JAISIO010000093.1 GCA_031262005.1 Bacteroidales bacterium | reverse complement strand
GCTATTTGAGCAAAAATATTTTTACTTTGTAATAACATATTGTTGATTTTTACAGTGGTAAATTAGAATGTTTTTTTGGCGGATTGAGCACTTTTTTAGTCGATAGCTCGCGAAGAGAGCGAATAATACGGAAGCGTGTAGTGCTTGGCTCGATAATATCATCAAGATAGCCGTAGCGTGCTGCTACATACGGATTTGAGAATTTTTCGCGGTATTCAACCAATTTTTCGGCAATGAATTTTTCGCGTTCTGCTGCATCGGTAATTTTAGCAAGTTCGCTTCCGTACACAATTTCAACAGCTCCTTGTCCGCCCATTACTGCTATTTCACCACTTGGCCATGCGTAATTTACATCGCCTCGTAGGTGTTTTGAACTCATCACGCAGTATGCGCCACCGTATGATTTACGTAATATAACGGTAACTTTCGGTACGGTAGCTTCGCCATAAGCGTAAAGCAATTTTGCGCCGTGCAGAATAATTCCGCCGTACTCTTGTGCGGTACCGGGAAGGAAACCCGGTACATCAACCAAAGTAACGAGAGGAATATTGAAAGCATCGCAAAAACGCACAAAACGAGCCGCTTTGCGTGATGCGTTAATATCAAGCGTTCCTGCAATATAATTAGGTTGATTGGCTACAATTCCTACCGATTGTCCATCGAAACGAGCAAAACCGCAAATAATATTCGGAGCGTAGAGTGCTTGCACTTCCAAAAATTCCGAGTTATCCACCAACGAAAGAATAATTTCTTTCATATCGTATGGTTTATTAGGGTTGTCGGGAATAATATCGTTCAGTTTTTCATCAATACGAGTAGCACTATCGGTGGCTACTTGCATAGGTGTGTCTTCCAAATTGTTTTGTGGAATATAACTAATTAATTTACGAATTAATAACACGCCGTCTTGTTCTGATTTTGCCACAAAGTGCGTAACGCCCGATTTGGTTGCGTGTATCATTGCGCCGCCAAGTTCTTCGGTACTCACTTCTTCGTGTGTAACGGTTTTTACTACTTTTGGACCTGTTACGAACATATAGCTCAAACCCTCAACCATGAGAGTAAAATCCGTTAATGCAGGAGAGTAAACTGCGCCGCCGGCACAAGGACCGAAAATTGCTGAGATTTGCGGAACAACACCCGATGCCAAAATATTTCGTTGGAAAATATCGGCATAGCCTGCCAAACTTTGTACGCCTTCTTGTATGCGAGCTCCGCCCGAATCGTTGATACCAATGATAGGAGCACCCATTTTCATGGCAAGGTCTTGCACTTTGCATATTTTTTCAGCCATTGTTTCGGAAAGCGAACCGCCGAAAACGGTAAAATCTTGCGCATAAATGTATACCAATCTACCGTCGATTGTGCCTTTACCGGTAACAACGCCATCGCCTAAATATCGCTCTTTTTCCAAACCGAAATCGGTACAGCGATGTGTTACAAACATATCTAATTCTTCAAAACTGTCCTCGTCGAGCAACATATCAATGCGCTCACGAGCAGTAAACTTGTTTTTAGCGTGTTGCGAATCAATGCGTTTTTGTCCGCCACCGAGTTTTGCTTTCTCTCGTAATTCGTAAAGTTCGTCTATTTTATGTTTCATATTATTTATTGAAATTTACATAAGTTTGATTTACCTATCCTTTGTAAGGAAAGGAATTGAAGCCACAAATATATAATTTTTACAAACACAACAAGATATAAATAGAATTTATTTATTATATTTTTTTTGCATCTGTAATTCTCCAATATTGCTGCTTATAATAGGGCTTAATTATAAGGCAAATACTACATGAAATGCTTGAATGGCTAATCGAATAATCGAATAACTGGCTAATCGAATAATTGGCTAATTGAAAAACCATTAACCACTAATCTCTACACTCTATACTCTATACTCTAAAATTAATAGCGACCTCTGCGTAAAAACTTTGCATTCTCTGCGTGAAAAGAAAAACAAATTGGCTAAACGGGCTAATCTAATAACCGAATAACCAATTACAACGTTGCCAATATAAAAATTTGCGCTAAAAATACTCGCAAAAACATGGTAAGCGGATACACCGTAGCGTATGCCGTAGATTGTGCTTGCACGGGCGAAATGCTGTTGGCAAATTCCAATGCGGGCGGATCTGTCATGGAACCGGCAATACAGCCGCATAATTTTAAGTAGTTAATTTTCATCAATCGTCCTATAATGCCTATAATCATAATAGGAACAAAGGTAATAATCATGCCGTAAAGCATCCATTGTAAGCCATCGCCCATAATGGTTTCTACAAATTTTCCGCCCGAAAGCAATCCTACGCAGGCAAGGAACAATACAATACCTAATTCACGTAAAAAATGGTTGGCACCGGGTGTCATGTAGAAACTGAGTTTGCCTATACGTCCCTTATAACCCAATAAAATAGCTATTACAAGTGGACCTCCGGCCAAACCTAATTTTGCCGGTGCAGGTATACCCGGAATGAAAATAGGAATACTTCCCACAATAACACCGGCAAAAATACCTATAAAAACCGCTGGAATATTTGGTTTGGCAAGTTCTTTCACCGAATCGCCCAATTCTTTTTTCACATCTTTCAATTCTTCTTTTTTTCCTACCACTTTCACGGTATCACCCAATTCTATAGTGGTGTTTTTAGTTGGCAATATTTCCAAACCGTTACGATAAATACGGGTAATGTTCGCCTGATAACGACGGTATATCCCTATTTGTTCTATGGTTTTTCCGGTAATTTTTCTGTTGGTAATCAATATATTCAATAAACCCAATCGTCCGGTTATTTCTTTCTTTTCGGGAATTTCAACTGCACCTATTTTAACTTCCAGATTGGTAATTAAATTTTGTGCCGACACTCCATAAATTACATCGCCTTGTTGTACGATTTCATCATCGGTTGCCAATACGTATTCGTTATTGCGAAAAATACGCGAAACTGCCAATTCTTTATCAACCACTTCTTTCATATAGGCAATGCTTTTGCCGAATAAATTAGGATTGCTTACCGTTATTTCAACACTTTGCAGTTTTGTTTCTTTACCGCCCAAAGTATCATGATACTCTTTTTCTTCTTTTTCTATTGAGATTCTGAAAATTACCCGAACTAAAATCAT
Source organism: Bacteroidales bacterium (assembly GCA_031262005.1). Taxonomy (GTDB): domain Bacteria; phylum Bacteroidota; class Bacteroidia; order Bacteroidales; family UBA1715; genus WQTX01. The sequence continues at coordinate 2,524 of JAISIO010000093.1, read as the reverse complement.
TGTAAAAATGATTCCTAGTATGCCGAAGGGATAGGCAACAGCATAAGCCATACCTGTTTCGCCAATCATGGCTGCCGCATCGCCATTGTAAAATGTTGTAGCAATTTCTCCTCCATGTTCGCTCAGCACTTGCTGGGCAGCTCCCAAACTTGGAGTGTTGGTTACCGCACCGCACAAAATACCAATTACTGTAGCGGGAGAAAGGCCTGTAATGTGCTTAATAATAAGAGCTATTCCAAAACCAAGAAGTACAATACCTACTGCCAAAAAATTCAGGGTCATACCGTCCTTTTTGAACGATGAAAAAAAACGAGGTCCCATATCAACCCCAATGCTGTATACAAATAATATAAGACCAAATTCACGAACAAAGTGTAGCACGTGTTCGTCAATCGGCGCACCGAAATGTGCTATGGCTATACCGCTAAACAACACCCCTGCAATACCTAACTTTATTTTCTTTACTTCCAATTTTCCAATGGCAATGCCCACAAAGCCTGCTAAACATAAAAATAACAGCGTGGAAGCTATACTTGGTGTTGTAAAAAGTGTGGCTAAAAAGTCCATTATAGTGCTAAATTATTTGTTTTTTTCGGTGTAAAAATTTATCGTTTATCAGGCTGCAAACATAAATAAAAAATATTCACATATACCCGAATGAATTGATTTTTTTTAGTTAAAGAATGGAAGAATTGAGGAATGGAAGAATCTAAAATTCCTACATTCCTATAGTTCAAAGTTATTTTATAATGTCAAGCAATTCCACTTCAAATACCAAAGCCATGTGCGGTTGAATAGCTCCGCCAGGGTGTGGATTAGCACCATAAGCTAATTCTGAAGGAATAAAGAGTTTCCATTTTGAACCTACAGGCATCAATTGCAATGCTTCAACCCAACCCGGAATAACACCATTTACCGGAAATTGCGCAGGTTGTCCGCGTTGTACCGAACTGTCGAATACGGTTCCGTCAATTAATGTTCCGTGATAATGAGTCCTTACATGGCTTGTTGCCGATGGTTTTGCGCCAGTTCCTTCGGTCAATATTTCATATTGTAACCCGCTTGGGAGAGTAGTTACTCTGGCACGTTTGGCATTTTCAGCCAAAAAAGCCTGTGATTCTTGAATGTTTTTCTCGAAACGTTTGGTTTGTGCAAGCGTCAAAAAAGCCTGTACTACTTGCGAAGCCTCGGTTATTGATAGTTGTAATTTATTGTTTTCCAGCATATCTATAATGCCTTGTGTCATAAGTTCGGCATTTATGGTTTCTATGCCTTCGTTTTTCAAACTTGCACCCAAATTCATTCCAAGTGCATAACTCGCTTTGTCTAATTCTGTTGTAATCATTGTATAAAAATTAAAATATTGCACAAAAGTACTAATCAATGAACAATTTCCAATGAATACCGAATAATATTATAGGACAAGCCGCACGAAATTAGAATACATTATTTGTTTGTTCACAGATATAACAGATTTTCACAGATACAGTAATGAAAAATCTGTGTAATATTAGTTTTATTCAAAATAAATTTGTGAGTTGTTCGATTGTTAATGAATTATTTGATTTTTATGCGATTGCCCGAATAATATTATTCATTGATAATTGTTCGGTATTCATTGATTTGTATCTTTGCCGCATGAATTTGTCAAAAATTAAAGCACATACGGCGTTAATAGTGGTCAACGTGATTTACGGTGTAAATTTTATTGCCGTCAAGGAAATTATTCCGGAATATTTCGAATGGCAATCAATGACATTGTTTCGCGCCTTTGGAGCGTTGGTACTATTTTTTATTGCAGGATTTTTCATCAAGCGGCAAAAAATAGAACGTGCCGATATGTGGAAGTTTGTTGTCGGCGGACTGTTAGGCGTTACCGTTAGTCAATCGCTACTTATATGGGGATTGCAGTACACAAGTTCCATGAATGCGTCTATTATAATGACCATGAATCCATTGTTTGTAATGATTTTTGCTGCGCTTATTTTGCGTTTTCCTATTACCAAAGTCAAACTATCGGGTATTGTTGTTGGCGGCATAGGGGCTTGTATTCTTATTTTTACTTCTGCAAATTCTGAACATGTTGCTCTACAATCTATTTCGTTGGGTGATGCCATAATTCTTGCGAATGCCGTGTTGTACGGGTTATATTTGGTGTGGACAAAACCGTTGATGGAAAAATATGATGCGCTCACGGTGATGTTTTTTTGCTTCTTATTTGGTGCAATTCCTGTATTGCTCTATGGTTTGGAACCAACGCTTGCGGTTGATTTTCGTGCAATTCCTGCTGTTACTTACGTTGCCATAGCCTTTGTTGTGGTGTGTGCCACGTTTATTACATACGTGCTCAATGCTGTTAGTTTGAAATATGTAAATCCAACAACAGTAAGTATTTACGTGTATCTTCAACCGGTAGTTGCCACATTACTGAGCATTGATATGCATGGCGATCAACTATCGTGGCACAAAATTGTTTCTATGCTGTTAGTGTTTGCCGGTGTGTATTTGGTGAATATGTCTAATA
>JAISIO010000064.1 GCA_031262005.1 Bacteroidales bacterium | reverse complement strand
TAAAATCCCACCAAAGCCATAAGTACAAAACGTACCGAACCGGCAAACAGCAAAAGCACCAGCATAGACAACACTATACACACACACATAAGCACAAACACCGCTGTTTTAGAAATTTTTCCAGCAGCAAGCGGACGAAGGCGTTTGGTGGCGTGCAATTTATCCAATTCTACATCGTACACATCGTTCAAACAATATATAGCACTTGCAGCAAATGAAAATGCAAAAAATACCACAACACATTGCAGCAATAAATCAATATTAAGCAACTGCCCACCAAAGAAAAGCGGAAGAAATACAAAGGTATTTTTTATCCATTGCTGCGGACGAAGAATTTGGAATATATATTTCATTGCGATGTTCAAAATTTTAGTAGTTGAACAAAAATAATTAATATTGTGTTGTCTGCAAAATAAAACAGCATTCCATTTCTTATTTAAGTTACATTTACGGTTTTAATTGCATAATTCCCACGAACTTCGTTTCACAATTCATAATTTGATTATATTTGCCATGCTATAATTAAAACTACAGACTATGTTTACAGTATCAAAACTCGGCGATTGCAAAATCAAATCGCCGATGCAATTATCCACACAAAAAAATGATGGTATATACGACTTTGTAACTGACGATGAACGCATATTGTACAGCAATTCATTCAACGAAGTTATGGAAACTGTAGCGAAAGGCGAAACGCCGATTTCGTTTGAAAAAATAGGTCCGAAAGAATTTTTGTATTTTGAACCAGCCAAAACCAAAGTTGCCATAGTAACCTGCGGAGGGCTGTGTCCGGGGTTGAACAATGTAATTCGCGGTTTGGTAGTACAACTGTGGAATGCCTACAAAGTGCAAAGAATACTCGGCATTCAATTCGGTTATGCAGGACTGAACCCTCGCAATTCGTTACCGTTTATTGAACTCACCCCTGATTTGGTTGATAATATTCACAAAGAGGGCGGCTCTATTCTTGGTTCTTCGCGTGGTGAGCAATCGCCCGAAGTAATTGTAGATACTCTCGAACGGAATAACATCAATATTCTATTTTGCGTAGGCGGCGATGGCACTTTGCGTGGAGCGCACGCCATAGCACAGGAAATAACCAAACGCAACCTCAAGATTTCAATTGCAGGCATACCCAAAACCGTTGATAACGATATAAATTACATAACAAAATCATTCGGATTTGAATCGGCATTTACCGCTGCCCAATCAATTATTTTGAATGCACACCACGAAGCAAAAGGTGCTCAGAACGGTATTGCACTCATTAAATTAATGGGACGCGATTCGGGTTTCATTGCAGCATACGCCGCCATGGCTGTGCCCGATGTGAACATTGTAATTGTTCCAGAAATGGATTTTGATTTGGAAAATAAAAAAAACACAGGCTTGTTAAATTATTTAGAAGAACGCTTGTGCAACAAACAGCATGCGGTAATTGTGGTTGCCGAAGGTGCCGGACAAAATTTATTTGAACATGTTGATAAAGAAATCGACGCCTCAGGCAATGTGCTTCATGCCGATATTGGAACTTTCTTACGGGACAAAATCAAAGATTATTTCCAAAAAAAGAACATTCCCATAGCCATAAAATACATTGACCCAAGCTATATTATTCGCAGTATTCCGGCAAATGCCAACGATAGCAAATTTTGTGTGCAACTCACTACCAACGCCGTGCACGCCGCTATGGCAGGGCGCACCGATTTTTTGGTGGGCTATTGGAACAATGCGTTTACAATACTACCAATTGAAGCTGCAGCTCTCGGCGAACGTAAAAAAATTGATATAGAAGGTGATTTTTGGTTCAACGTATTGGAAGCTACTCGACAACCGAATAGTTTTAAATAGGGGATAAAGTAATAACACTCAAAAACATACCAAACTTTCATGATGAAATAATAAAAATTTGAATTAAGCCGATTCGTATAAAAAATAGATTGCTTCGTTCCTCGCAATGACACTCTTTTGTGCGTCATTGCGAGGAACGAAGCAATCCATAAATAGTAGTTGTATTTGGCAGTTGAGGATATTCAAAATAAAATATAGCAACTCTAATCCGCAACAAAAAATCAAAACTAAATACCTAAATCCCCATATCTCATATCTCGTATCTAAAAACCTACTATAATGAAAGACATAATAGTTCTCCTTCCTTACTTGTTGCGTTACAAAAAATATTTAATCTTAGTACTCATTTGCAACATTTTCGGAGCAGTTTTTTCTTTTGGTACCATTGCGGTTATTATTCCGTTTTTGAGTATTCTGTTTGGAACCAATGAAATGGTTACCACGCCCGTACCATTTGAATTGACAAGCGCGTCGTTGGGACATAATTGCAATTATGTGTTATCCGAAATCATTCTTAACCATGGTCATGCGGCTACCTTACTTGTGATCTGCGGATTTATAGTAATCATTACTCTTTTGAAAAGTATTTTTGAATATCTGTCGAGTTATTTCAACATTCCGGTTGTGAATGGTGTGCCGCGTGATATTTATGCACAGACCTTCAAAAAAATACTCGAATTGCCCGTATTTTACTTTTCAAACGAACGCAAAGGCGATATTATGGCTCGTATGTCTGCTGATATTTCCGAAGTGCGCAATAGTATGGTTTCATCGTTCACCGCTTTTATCAAAAATCCGCTTTACATAGGCATTTACCTCGCCGGTATTTTATTCATCAGTTGGCAAATGACGTTGATTATTCTTGCACTGTTGCCTATTACCGGGTTCATTACTGGAAAAATCGGTAAAAGTCTGAAACGAGTATCTCATGTGGCACAAAAACTACAAGGCGACATTTTGGTGTTTATCGACGAAACCCTGTCGGGCATGAAAATTATCAATGTTTTCAACGGTGAAAAACAAATGTATGCTCGATTTCAACAGAACAATCAAGATTTTTACCGAAATATGAACCGTTCCAATCGCAAACAATCGCTCTCGCATCCATTGACCGAAACGCTTACATTTATTTCGCTTTCGTTTGCAATTTACTATGGCGGTAGCTTAGTATTAGAAGGTTCCGGCGAATTGAGTGCCGAAAAATTCATTGCCTACTTGTTGGCATTTACACTGATTGTTTCGCCGGCAAAAGCTTTTACAGCAGCATTTTACGGCATAAAAAAAGGAGCAGCGAGTGTTGATAGAATTAAAATGATTTTAGATGCCGAAGCAAGTATTGTTGATGCCCCCGATGCCAAACCCATCTCAACATTCAGTCAAGCAGTTGAATTTAAACACATTACTTTCTCCTACAATGGAGAGAAAATTGTATTAGACGATTTCAATTTACGGTTAGAAAAAGGGAAATCGGTAGCACTTGTAGGTCAGTCGGGCAGCGGAAAAACTACCGTTGCCAACCTATTGCCTCGTTTTTACGAAGTTTCACAAGGCGATATTCTAATTGACGGCGTATCTATAAAAGACTATAAATTAGCCGACTTACGAGGGCTACTTGGCATTGTTCCGCAGGAATCAATTCTGTTTAACGATACGTTTTTCAACAATATAGCCTTCGGGATAGAAAATCCCGATATGCAAAAAGTGGAAGAAGCCGCACGGCTTGCCAATGCACACGATTTTATAATGGAAACCGCCGACGGCTACCACAGCAATATAGGCGATCAAGGCGGAAAACTTTCGGGCGGACAACGCCAACGCTTGTGTATAGCACGGGCAATTATGAAAAACCCACAAATTCTTATTCTCGATGAAGCCACTTCGGCACTCGATACCCACAGCGAACGATTGGTACAAGATGCACTGGAAAATTTGATGAAAGACCGCACATCGCTCATCATAGCCCATCGCCTTTCAACTATAAAAAATGCCGACAAAATAGTGGTGCTCAACGAAGGTCGTGTGGTAGAAGAAGGTACGCACTCCGAACTTGTTGCGCACAATGGAGCTTATAAAAAATTGCACGATTTGCAGCTTATTTAGGATTTTAGGAACGAGATACAAGACACGAGATACAAGGCGTTTTACACGTAAATAACCATAAAGCTATGAAAAATAACGATTTAAAAGGCGATATTCAAAATGCATTGAATTTTGGTTTTACACAGAAAGAAGCCGTTTTTTATTTAAAAAACAAAGGCTATGGTGAAGAGGAAATTCAAGAAGAGATTTTCAATATATATCCTAAAATAACAAAAGAGGACATACGAAAATCATTCGGGTTCGTATCTTCACTGATCATCATTACTCTTCTTTCGTTTCTGCCGCTTTTGTTGAGTTTATATTTTTGGGGCGAAATCAGGTATATAATTGTTACTGCCGTGCTTTTGACTATTTCTTTCGGTTATTACAAACTCAATAGAATTTGTATATGGGCGTGGACAATTATAATAAGTTTTTTGGTGTTGTACTTTCTATTTGGGTTGTTTTGGGTAACCCCATTCAATCATTTTATGTTTTCGTGCTTACTATTTTCGGCAGCCTTGTTGCTTCCCCTTACCGGGTTGCTCCGCAAAAACAAGGAATTGCAACAGCAATATATATTCAAAGAAGCACGTCAAACGCATAAAAATTCTCGCAAAACGGTGGTTATCAACAATTTAAAATCGTAATTGTTGATAAATAACTGATTTGCAATTTGTTAGCTTGTTGGTAATTGCGTATCTTCGTGT
>JAISIO010000018.1 GCA_031262005.1 Bacteroidales bacterium | reverse complement strand
CGTTGCAAGAATTACTGATTTTTGTGTATGTGCAGCAGAATAATTTCAAGCGAGCATTCGTGTTCGCAAAATCGCTCGATATGCGTTACAAAGAACAAGGCGAACGCCTCTATGAATTGGGCACAATTGCACTTTCAAACGAACAGTATGATGTGGCAAACGATTGTTTTACATACATTATAAGCAAAGGAACAACCGCACCGTTGTACCGCGAAGCTATTACTAAACACCTTGAAATTGCACACAATAAACTCTTTGCACACGGTACACCAAGCATAGAGCAAGTACAAACACTCGCACAACAGTATGGAAATGCACTGGACGAACTTGGCATGAATGCCGAAAATGTTGATATAATGCGAACATTGGCGCACATAAAAGCTGTGTATTTACACCAAACCGAACCGGCACTCCATTTGTTGAAAACAGCAGAGAAATTACCCGAAATAAGTTCAAAAGATAAAGCACTATGTGCTTTGGAACGTGCCGATATTTATTTGTTCTCGGGCAATATATGGGCTGCCAATATGATTTATGCAAAAATAGCCTTAGACCAAAAAAATAACGACACGGGTAATGCTGCCCGCCTGAAACAGGCGCAAGTGGCATATTACAATTCGCAATTTTCCTACGCACAAGCCTTACTCGATGTGCTCAAAGCAAGTACATCAAAATTAATTGCCAACGATGCGTTTGAACTTTCGCAGCTCATTGCCGACAATACGCTCATGGACGAAGATAGTACGTACAGAGCTTTGCAACTATTTGCTCAAGCCGATTTGAGTTTATATCAGAATAAAGCAGCGCAAGCGCTTGCCTATTTGGACACCATACAACAACAGTTTGCCTATCACAGCTTGACCGACGATGTGCTCATGCGCAAGGCACAATGTGCGCAAAAAATGAACGATACCATAGCTATGCTTGCCTATCTGACTGAAATCACGCAAAATTATGCGTATGACATTTATGCCGATAATGCCTACGCCATGCTTGCCGATTATTACAACTTTACAGCACACGATAAGGAAAAAGCACGGCAGTATTACACAATTCTCATAACAGACTTTCCGCAAAGTTATCACAGTATAGTAGCCCGCAAACGATTCCGCGAATTGGAATAATTTTTGATTTTGCTGTTGGCAACATTTATTGAAAAAGCGGGAGCTGTTTTTTTTGTGTCATTTTAAATAAAAAGATTACTTTTGTGAAAAAGAAATCAATGAATACACAACTCTCAAATACAATCACCGAACTCTCATCACCCGAATCCTATAATCGAGTATATCACGAGCCAAACCACGGAATGCCCATGCCGTCCATTGAAACCATGAAAAAAATAGTTTCTCTGCTGCGTGAAATTATTTTCCCGGGCTATTTCGGTGCCGATGTATTGAACGAGAATCTTATCCAATATCACACAGGGGTAAATATAGAACAATTATCTGCGCTACTTTCCGAACAAATCAAGCGTGGTTTGTGTTTCGATTGCAAAATGCCGAAACTTGATAAATCGCAGTGTGTGGCTTGCGAACATAAAGCACAAAATATAACAACTGTATTTATTCAAGAATTACCCGAAATTCGCCGGAAACTTTCCACCGACATTCAAGCCGCCTACAATGGCGACCCTGCGGCTCATTCTATCGGTGAAATTATTTTTTGCTATCCTACGGTTAAGGTGCTGCTCAACTACCGAGTAGCACACGCATTGGTGCAATTGAACGTTCCATTGTTGCCACGCATTATTACCGAATTGGCTCATTCCGAAACGGGCATTGATATTAATCCCGAAGCGCGAATAGGAGAGTATTTCTGTATAGACCACGGCACGGGTGTGGTTATCGGAGCAACGTCAATTATTGGGAATCATGTAAAAATATATCAAGGTGTAACGCTGGGTGCAAAAAATTTCCCGCTCGATGAAAACGGTAATCCCATAAAAGGTATTGCGCGACACCCAATTGTTGAAGATAATGTTATTATATATGCCAATGCTACTATATTAGGCAGAATTACCATTGGCAGAGGTGCTATTATCGGCGGTAATATGTGGATAACCGAAGATGTAAAATCTCCCTGCGTTTGCTAAGCAGATTATAATATCCTTTGAAACACTAATACACTTTCATACCCATCGCTCCGTTTGAGCCACTCGGTTTTTGTGCCGGTATGACTAAATCCACACGAACGGAATAAAGCCTGACTTGCTTCGTTCGTTTCGGGAACTTCGGCGTAAATTTGGTGCAACAATAATTGTTCTTTACAGTAATGCAACATACTGGTAATTGCCGCATGAGCAAAATGCTTGTTGCAACAATCTTTCCTTATAAAAATTGCAAGTCCGGCGCGTGAATGATGAGGGTCAAAGTCATACAAATCTATCATGCCGACAGTTCTTGATATTTCTATGCTCTCTATCATAAGCCGCAACTGTTTTACACTGTAAATATCTAAATGTGCATTCGCAATATATTCACGTAAAACAGTGTGCGAAAAAGGCGTAACAGTGCAGCCGCATTGCCATACTTCGGTGTAATTTTCCCATTCATAAAGTAATTCCACATCGCTTGCTTCCAAGGCACGCAGTTTTACCTCTGGAGTTTGAAGGCAAGAATTATAGTGTATAGTCATAATAAAAAATGTTACATTGAGGTAAAATTAAAAACATATTACTATCTTTGCAAGGTTAAATTGAAAAAAACATAATTTTATGGCAGAAAAACAAAAAACAGTATCGCAAGATGTCGTTTTTTCAGGTGCAGGATTGCATACAGGCAAAGTATGCACAGCAACAGTAAAAGCTGCAAATGCCGGCGAAGGAATAAAATTTAAACGAATTGATTTAGAAAACACGCCAATTATTCCGGCATTAGCCGAATATGTAACAGATACCGCACGCGGAACCGTACTTGGTGTACAAAATGCCACTGTGAGCACCATTGAACATCTAATGGCTGCTTTGCAAGCATTGAGCATAGATAATGTATTGATAGAAATTGACGGACCTGAAATGCCGATTTTGACCGGAAATGCTCGTCCGTTTTTTGATGCCTTACAAAGGGCTGGTATTACCGAACAGGAAGCTAATAGAGAATATTACGAAATAACCGAGAAAATTGTATATAACGAACCGGAACGTGGTGTAGAAATTGTTGCGTATCCGTGCGATACGTTCAAAGTTGATGTAAAAATTAATTATGATTCACCGCTTTTGCGCAATCAATATGCAAGCCTTGACTGTTTGTGTAAATTCGATAAAGAAATAGCCGATAGCCGCACATTTTGCTTCTTTAAAGAAATTGAAGCATTGGTGCAGCAAAATCTCATAAAAGGTGGTGATTTGGAGAATGCAATTGTAATTGTGGACAAACAAATTAGCCAAGCCGATGTGGATAAAGTGGCGAAACTATTGAATAAAGAAAATTTGCTGCTTGCCGAAAAAGGTTATGTATGCACACCTGATTTGTATTTCGACAACGAACCTGCTCGCCATAAGTTACTTGATGTAATCGGCGATTTGATGTTGGTAGGTATGCCAATAAAAGGACATATTATTGCTACCATTCCCGGACATAAGGCAAATACCGAGTTTGCAAAAATTATCCGTAAAGACATAAAAAGCAAACGAGGACCGCAAGCTCCGCGTATTGATTTCAATGCAGCACCGCTGTACGATATAAATCAAATTAAAAAAATATTGCCTCATCGTTACCCTTTCCAATTGGTTGATAAAATTATGAACATATCGGAAGACGAAATTGTGGGTATAAAAAATGTAACCAATAATGAACCGTTTTTTCAAGGACACTTTCCTGAAGAACCCGTAATGCCGGGAGTGTTGCATTTGGAAGCAATGGCGCAGTGTGGCGGCGTATTGGCTCTGAGCAGTGTAGAAGAACCTGAACGTTGGTCTACCTATTTTGTTTCGATGGACAAAATCAAGTTCCGCCGAAAAGTAGTGCCAGGTGATGTTTTGGTATTCAAATTAAAGTTAATCAGCCCTATTCGTCGTGGTATTGTTCACATGAGTTGTCTTGCGTTTGTGGGCGACCAATTGGCTACCGAAGCCGAACTTATGGCTCAAATAGTTAAGAATAAATAAATTTAATCACATAAGTAGTATGTCTCAACCGGTTGCATATATACACCCTGACGCTAAAATTGGCGCAAACGTTACAATATCTCCTTTTGCTTACATCAGTGGTGATGTTGTGATAGGCGATGGCACGTGGATTGGTCCGAATGTAACAATTTTTGACGGAGCTCGTATTGGAAAAGATTGCCAAATTTTCCCCGGAGCAGTTATTTCTGCAGTTCCGCAAGACCTGAAATTTTCGGGAGAGTACACAACCACCGAAATTGGCGACCGCACCTCTATTCGTGAGTGCGTAACCATCCATAGGGGAACTACCGATAAAATGAAAACCGTGGTAGGTTCCGACTGTTTGCTTATGGGTTATGTGCACATAGCTCATGATTGTATTGTGGGCAATCATTGTATTTTTGCTAATTATGCAGCTCTTTCAGGGCATTGTGTGGTGGGCGATTATGCAATTATTGAAGGGCAAGCAGGAGCAGGGCAGTTTATACATATTGGCGCACACACATTTATTGCAGGCACAACGGCTATTCGTAAAAATGTACCGCCATTTGTAAAAGCCGCTCGTGAGCCTATTAGTTACATGGGTATCAACGCTATAGGGCTTCGCCGCAGAGGATTTTCGGAAGAAAAAATCAATACTATACAAGATATTTATAGAGTATTGTTCCAGAAAGGAGTAAATATTTCGCAGGCTTTGGAAATTATAAAACGAGATTTTCCGGCGTCGCCCGAACGAGAGCAAATTATTGATTTTGTACTCATGTCGGATAAAGGAATAATCAATAGAGGCTAAAATCACACAACAATAGAAAAGGATTCTCACTTGATAGATTTTCTTTTCGTCGCTTTTAACAAAAATTATCGTATGCTGATATTCTTGATAGCTGTTTATTATTTTGCACAAAAAAGAAACACAAATGAATAAGATTCTACAACTTATTTCAATGGCATTGTTTATAAACTTTGGAAGTTTTGCGCAGAGCGATTTTATATCGATATTGCAAGTGCAAACCAATGCAAACGAAGGGAAAATAGAGCTACAACAAGATGAAAGTTTGACGCAATTGCTGCAAAATCATATATTGCAGAATGAAAATAATGATAGTAAATTTGATGGATGGCGCGTACAAATTCACAGTTCATCAAATAGGCAAGAGGCAGAAAACGCACGAGTGAAATTCATGCAAAACTTTCCAAACTATCCCACGTATTTTATTTATCAGCCACCCATGTTTAAAGTGCGTGTAGGCGATTTTCGTACCCGTGAAGATGCTTTTATGCTTTACAAACAAACGGTCAAATTATTCAACGTATCATACGTTATAAACGACCAAATTATATTCCCGAAACTGTAAAAGGAGAGGAATTCTATTTTTTCGTATTCATAGCATCGCCTATAATTTCTATGGCAATTTTAGCCGCTCGCTGTTCAGCATCTTTTTTTGAAAAACTGTGTGCTTGCGCTATTTCAACATTATCCACAAATATAGTGGCATGGAAATTCTCCTCACAGTCGGGACGCACTACTGTGGCAGCTTCGGTTACAAACGAAAGTTGTAATTTGTATTTTTGCGTATACTCTAAAAGCCGGCTTTTGTAGTTAGTATCCGTATGCTCAAGCTCTTCAAAGCTAAAATGCGGCATGAGTACATTGAGAATATACGTTTTGGTGAACTTAAAACCTTTGTCTAAATAAATGGCACCAATTAAAGCCTCAACGGTATTGCCCATTATGTCGTTTTGTGTCAATCGCACAACATTGGCGCGCAAATACTTATGCAACTTCAATTCTACTCCCAATCTATTCAATGATTTGCGATTGACAATTTTCGATTTCATTTTGCTTAAATATCCTTCTGGTTTATCGGGATATTTCAGGAACAAATATTCTGCCAAAACGGTATCGAGCACCGAATCGCCTAAAAACTCCAAACGTTCGTTATGCGGTGTTTTTCGCATTTTTGGATGTGCGGTTATTGACCTGTGAGTAAGTGCTTTTCGATAATATTTTGTTTGTTTGGGTATAAATCCCAAGAGTTTGTATAATTGCATAAAAAACTCCTTCTCTGCTTGTTTGCAGAAAAGGAGTTTCGTATGGTAACGCAATGATGGATACAAAGTTCTTAACCTTTATATTTTTTAAGACAAATTGTTCCATTATGACCGCCAAAACCGAATGTATTGCTTAGCGCATATTCTACATTACGTTTCTGTGCAACATTGAGTGTTAAATTCAATTTAGGGTCTATTTGAGGGTCTAAATTCTTGCAATGGATAGTTGGTGGCACAATACCTTTTTGTAACGCTAAAATACAAGCTACAGCTTCCATAGCACCAGCTGCACCAAGTAAGTGTCCGGTCATAGATTTTGTAGAGCTGATATTCACTTTGTATGCGTGATCGCCAAACAATTTTTTAATTGCAGTTGTTTCGGCAAGGTCACCAAGTGGAGTTGAGGTTCCGTGAACGTTGATATAATCAATATCGGTAATATTCAAACCTGCGTCTTGGATTGCAGCTGCCATACAAGTGGCTGCTCCTGCTCCTTCGGGATGTGGAGCTGTTAGGTGATACGCATCGGAACTCATGCCGCCGCCTACAACTTCGGCGTAGATTTTTGCACCGCGAGCTATAGCGTGTTCGTATTCTTCAAACAGTAACGCTACGCCACCTTCGCCCATTACAAAACCATCGCGCGATACATCGAACGGACGTGAAGCACTTTCCGGTTCGGCATTGTTTTCCGAAAGAGCTTTCATAGCATTAAAACCACCTATACCACATTCGTTAATGGTGGCTTCAGAACCGCCGGTAACAAATGCTACTGCTTTACCCAAACGGATATAGTTAAACGCATCTATCATGGCGTGAGTAGACGAAGCACATGCCGAAGTGGCTGTATAACTTGGTCCGCGTAAGCCATATTTCATAGAAATGTAGCCAGCTGCTATATTTGAAATCATTTTAGGGATAAAAAACGGATTGAAACGTGGAGAACCATCGCCTTTGGCAAATGCGGCAATTTCTACTTGGAAAGTTGTTAAGCCACCAACGCCAGCACCCCAAATAACACCTATTTTATCCAGATCTTCTTTGTCTAATTCTAATTGTGAATCAAGCACACAGTCATGAGCTGCTGCCATGGCAAAATGTGTGTAAGGATCCATTTTACGTGCTTCTTTCCTATCGACATACTGTGTAACGTCGAAGTTTTTTACTTCACACGCAAACTTTGTTTTAAATTTCTCGGTATCGAAGTGAGTGATAGGAGCACTACCACTCACTCCGGTTTCGAGATTTTTAAACACTTCTTCTACAGTACTTCCAATAGGAGTAAAAGCTCCAATTCCTGTAACTACTACTCTTTTTAATTCCATTGAAACTGAAAATAATGTGTTTGACTTAAATTACTTCGAGTTGTTTTCGATGTAAGCAATAGCGTCTCCTACTGTAGCAATACCTTCTGCTTGCTCATCGGGAATAGCAATGTTAAATTCTTTTTCAAATTCCATGATTAATTCTACTGTATCTAATGAGTCTGCGCCCAAATCGTTAGTAAAATTAGCTGCAGGAGTTACTTCGCTAGCTTCAACGCCTAACTTGTCTACAATGATTGCTGTGATTTTTTCTGCAATTTCTGACATAGTTTTAAAAATTTTAGTTAATAATAATTTTTTAATTAATTTTGCGGTGCAAATAAATATAAATTTTCTTATTCAAAAAAGAAAAAAACGATAAATTATTTAATGTTTTTTTGTATTTAATTGTAAATCAATGTATTTTCGTAGTCAGCAACTTTTAATTTAGTTATAAAAATATGCCTCGTTTAGCAATTTTTGCCTCAGGTTCGGGTTCAAATGCCGAAAATCTTATCCGTTTTTTTGCCGATTCTTCACAAATTTCCGTTACACGTATTTTTTGCAATAATTCCACTGCAGGAGTTATTCAGCGTGCCGAGAATTTCAATGTCCCTGTTACAATTTTTTCTCGTGAGGATTTTTATAATTCGTCGCAAGTGCTCAATCAACTTATTGAGGATAAAACCGATGTGATTATTCTTGCCGGATTTTTGTGGCTCATTCCTCAGAATCTTATTGAGCAGTTTTCAAACAGAATAATCAATATACATCCGGCACTTTTGCCCGATTATGGAGGTAAAGGTATGTATGGCGCACGTGTGCACGAGGCGGTGATTGCAAACAAAGAAGCAAAAAGCGGAATAACAATTCATGTGGTTGATGAAAAATATGACAATGGTGCAATATTGTTTCAAGCAACCTGCGACATTACGCCCGACGACACGCCTGAAACATTGGCGCACAAAGTGCACGCTTTGGAATATGAACATTTTCCGAAAGTAGTTGCCGAATTTTGCGAAACTGTTTAAAAAAATCGTCCAATGAAAGCATATTACACCATAGGATTATTAATTTTATCGAATGTGTTTATGACCTTTGCATGGTACGGACATTTGAAATTTAAAGATATGAATTGGTTTGCAAGTCTACCGCTCATTGCTGTTGTGCTTTTGAGTTGGGGAATTGCTCTATTTGAATATTTTTTCCAAGTTCCGGCAAATCGCATAGGTTTTGAGGGTAATGGAGGTCCATTCACTATTTGGCAATTGAAAGTAATGCAAGAAGTTATTTCACTGATAGTTTTTTCGATTTTTACTATTGTTGTTTTCAAAAACGAAACATTCCGACTCAATCACCTTATAGGATTTGGTTTTTTGGTATTGGCGGTTTATTTTATCTTTAAAAAGTAAACGAGTGCCTAATTCTTGATTGGCAGCATTATTCGCATAGTGGTTCCTTTGCCGATTTCCGATGATTTTACAAAGATTTTTCCGCCATGGTATTCGCCTATGATTCGTTTGGCGAGACTTAAGCCAAGTCCCCAACCGCGCGGTTTGGTGGTGTAGCCGGCGGTGAAAATTGTTTTGAATTTTTTGCGTGCTATTCCTTTGCCGTCATCTGTAATGTCAATAACGGCGCACGTTTTGTTTGTTGAAAGCGTTATCCATAGCGAGCCTTTTCCTTGCATGGCATCAATGGCATTTTTTACAACGTTTTCTATAACCCATTCAAATAGGGGGGCGTTCACCGGAGCTACAATATGAGCTTGCAGAGCATTAACGTGAAAGTGTACGCTGCTACTTGTGCGTAAGCGCAGATAGCTAACAACATTTTCAATGATTTCATTCACATTTTCGAGTGCAAGTGTAGGTTTTGCGCCTATTTTTGAAAATCGGTCGGCAATTGTTTGCAGACGCTGCACATCTTTGTCTATTTCATCGGTTATTTCGGGCTTTACGTGTTCCAGTTTTAGTAATTCTATCCATGCCATAAGCGATGAAATGGGTGTTCCCAACTGATGCGCTGTTTCTTTCGACATTCCTACCAACAGTTGCGTTTGTTCGTTTTTACGCAAATTATAGTACATCATATATGCCAACACCAAAAGTAATACGCTTACTAATAGAAATAATGCCGGATAGTAACGCAAACGATTAATAAGAGTGGAATTTTCGTAAAAAATATAATGCGAAATATCGCCGTTGAGCAGTATTGGAATTGGTTGATTGCTTTCTGCCATTTCGGCAATTTTTGCTTTTTGTTTTTCGGGAGTGTTAAATTCCGATTCTTTGATATTGCCGTAGGCTACAATTTGAAGCGTATCCATGCACGTAATAACTACCGGTACCGATGCGGAATTTTGCACTACTTCGTCGAGAAACGATGCTATCATGTTGTTCATAATTACTTGCAATTCCGAGAATAGATGCGAATCGGAATAATACAAATAATTGATAACCTTGTTGCCATACTTTATGGCAATTGGTTCATACTTTGAAAATTCGGTTTTTACGCCGGGGGGCATTGTTTGGTTCAGTGCAAGGTCGAAATTCAGGTTTGCCGTAGAAATTACCACGCCATTCACGTCGGTGAGAATGATAGGAATATTTTTATTGCTACTGATAATTTTTAATAAATAGGATAAAAAGTGTGAGTTGTTTTCTTGTAAAACAAGGTGTTGTGCTTCGCTCCATATATCAATTTTGCGCCGTTCGTCTTCCTTCAATCTATTGAATACTTGGGCGGAATGTTCTACAAGTGCATTGCGTTTTTGTATAGCTTCTGCCCATAGGAGCACTTGCTTGCGTTCTTCGTGTTTTATATCGCGTATGGTGCGGTTGAGCAACAAAAATATGGCTGCAATAATGAGAATTGCAGAAAAGAAGATAATATATTTTATTCGGGAAGTCAATTATTTAGTGATTAGTGATTAGTGATTAGTGATTAGTGATTAGTGATTAGTGATTAGTGATTAGTACTTTTTCTCTAATCTCTATACACTATTCTCTAATCACTACTCTCTGATTAGTCGTATTCTATTTCAAATCCTGATTGTATTGTGGAAGTGCTTTTGGGTTTTTGTGTCGGTTGTGTTGTCGATTGATTAGTTTGGGTTGAGTTAGTAGTATTTGTTGAAGAATTTTCAGGTATCTCGGGTTCTTTGCCGCCGTTCAATATGGTGCGCCATTCGTTCTTTTGCTGTTCTATGCCTTGTTTTACATTGGTAAGCGAGGTTTTAAAATCGTAATCAATATTGAATTTATCGGGAGTTCCCACAAGTTTGAGTGGAACAGCAATATTACCGTCGGTATTGTGTTCTATTTCACCAAAATCCTCGGTTTTATTTCGCTTTTGGAACATTTGTGTCAATGTTTTTTTCAAATACACGGTCATAAAATACTTAAATTGATTGCTACTTATGGTATGCGTTCCCGAAAATTTTAGTTCAAAGGCGTTGGTACGAATGTCCATATAAGGAATGTGTACAGTGTCGTTTGTAATAGTAAGCGTATTTTCAATTTGGTTAAACGTAACGTTTTTGAACTCTTCTACTTTTAGTTTTTTGCCCATTGCTATAAATGGCTCAAAATTAGATATTTCACCATTTTGTATATTGATTTTACTTTGTAATTGTAAACCGGAATATTCTACGCTATTGTCTTTATTGAGTTTCATTTTCAGAGTAAAATCGGCGGTAACAATGCCGTTGATTTGCTCTGCTTGAACGAAGGTTTGGTCAAAACTGTTGAAAGTTGTCATTACTTCGCGAATCGGCATATTGCGCAAATTGCCTTCGGCTTTGCAGTGTGTAGTAGCATCGGGGTTAAACGTCAATTGTGTGTGCCCTTCATACGTTCCGTTCAAAAACGTGCAGCGTGTGTTGAGCAATTGCAGAGAATTATTGTCGTAGACTACTTTGGATTGTACGTCTTTGAGCAAATAATTGTCATATTGTGCGGTTTTTGCGTTAAAAACAGGCAATTGCAATGTGCCATTGTTGTACATTAATTCTGCGTGTACATCGGTACATTTTGCTTTATCGTATTGCACGCTTTGTGCCGAAAAATCTAATAGTTGCAGTATATCTTTTTTGTAGTTCAGGTTGGTATGCAGGTCGTGCAGTTGAATGTTATCGTATTGCACATTGTGTGCTGTAAGAGCAATGTTGGCGGCAAATTCTGATTTTGAGTTTGTTGTAGGTTGGGCATTACTATAATCAATAAACGGATTAAGATTTAATTCGCCTAATTGCACTATACCGGTGAATGAAGCTTGTTGATTTTCGCATAGTAGATATGGTAGAAGATTGTGTGCAGCACCATTGATGAAAAATGAGTTGTTTTGCACAATTCCGTTTGTGCTATCAATTTGAATTGAAGCGTTTTGCACATCAAACGTTCCGTTAATTTGAGAGAAAGCAAGCGGTGATTGTTCGGATTCTATAAATGTTATATCTTCTGCCTGTAAATGTGCCGAGAAGGTGTTTTTTTCAAAAAAATTGGGGGTAATATTTGAAAAATCCAACAAACTACCTTTGTAATTCACGCTTCCTTTTAACACACCTTCGAGCGCGTAATTATTGGGTATGAAAGGCTTTATGTCGGCTATGTTGAGGGTTGTTTGCGCTTGCAGGTCTGCTGTTACATCTTTCAAATTGTCGATAGTAAATGTTCCGCTTGCTGTTGAGTTCTTCAAAGTTGCATTGAATGTGGTTTTTCCTAATTGATAGCGAGAAATATCTCCCAAATCGGAAGTTTTTACGGTGGTTTTCAGTGAAAACGTTATAGGTTCGTCTTTTACGGACATTGAGCCTTTTTCGCACGAAATAGTTGCCCCTAAAGCAGGCAATGATTTTGCGGTAATGTTCCCTTTGCACCAGCCTTGCACGTCAACTTTTCCGTCAATTACGTATTGCAAAATGTTGGAGCGAATGTCGTCGGGCAATTCGCCGAATAGTTTGAAAAGAGAGGGAATGTGTAGCGTGTATTTTGCATCAATGTGCTTGCGAGTGTTGTTAGTTGTGATTTTTGCCGAAGCCGTGCAATTGAAAAACGGCAATTTGGCTTTTATGTTTTCTATCGCAATAGTTTTGTCGTCTATTGCTATGTCGGTTTTCAATAGTATGTCATAATTGCGAGCGTACACGGCATTGTTTAGTTCTACGAAATTGCTGTGCATATCGCCTTCAACGGCGCAACGAATGGTGTCGCTAAAAAAATCGCCTTCAACAAACAATTCTTCGGCTTGCTGCTGAGTGTAAAGCTGTTGCGGCAGCAAATGAACTGTTATGCTACTTTCAAACAACGAAATTTTTGAAAGGTCAATAAAATACTGTTTTGTGCTACTATCGCTACTTGCTTTTAGAAAATTCCAATTGTGATTGCCCTGTTTGTCGGCAACGTAAAATACTCGCGCAGAGTGTAATTGAATATTTCGGACAATATAATGCTGTTTAAAAAAATCGAAAATATTAAAACCTAACGAAAGTTTTTTTGCGTACAAGGCAGTATCGCACTTGTGCGCAAATTGCTTTCGGTTAAAACTATCGGTTGATTTTGCCAGCACCGAATGGAGCTGTATAGACACATTGGGAAAACTTTGCAGAAACGAAACATCGATTTTTTCAACCGTTACCTCGCCATTCACTTGATTAAGAAGTTCTTGTGTTACAAAATTGGTGATTGTGTCGCGATAGAGATACGAAAGAATACCAGAAGCAATAATCAATGCAGCGCACGAAATCATAAGCCACACAATGACTTTCTTTACAATAGCTAAGATTTTGCTGTGTTTTTCGGAAGTTTCCATACAACGGTGATTTTAATGAAAACGTAAAAATACAAATATATTGTCTATTTCTTTTTAGCCAACTGCCCGCAAGCTCCTTGTATGTCCTTTCCTTTGGAATAACGAATGTTTACAATCAAATTCAACCGTTCCAAAAACGCAATGAAAGCTTCAAACGTTTGTTTTTCCGATTTCTCAAATGGAGAATTTTCGTGCGCATTGTATTCTATAATATTGATTTTTACAGGAAAACGTTTGGTGAAATCGGCTAATTCGCGTGCGTGTTCTATGCTGTCGTTCACGCCGTGGAGCAACGTATATTCTATGGAAATACGGTTGTGTGTTTTTTCATAGTAATAGGCTATAGCGTCACTTAACTTTTGCAAATCATTCGCTTTGTTCACCGGCATCAGTTTGGTACGCAACCCATTGTTGCCGGCATGGAGCGAAACGGCTAAATTACAAGCAAAACCATCATCGGCAAGTTGTTTAATAAATTTCACAATACCGGCGGTGGAAAGCGTAATGCGCGAAGGTGCCATAGCTTGCCCTTTTGCTTCGGTTAGGTGCTCAATAGATTTCATCACATGGTCGTAATTTTGCAATGGTTCGCCCATTCCCATGTACACAATGTTGGAAATGCCGTGTCCGCTCTGGCGTTTAGCAATTTCGTTGAGAGCAAAATATTGGTCGGTAATTTCGCCAACGGTCAAATTGCGGGTAAAGCCTTGTGCGCCTGTTGCGCAAAATGTACAGCCCAATCCGCAACCGACCTGCGATGATATGCAAGCGGTTAGGCGGTCTTTTGCAGGAATTAATACCCCTTCTACAAAATTGCCGTCATTCAAGCGAAAGCTCACTTTTATAGAACCGTCTTTGCTTGTCAATTGCTTGTCAATGTGCACAGTTTGAAAGAAAAATCGCTCTTTCAGTTGCTCGCGAAAGGTTTTTGAGAGATTCAACATTTCGTCGAAATTACGCACTCCTTTTTGCCACAACCACTGATATAGCTGTTCGACACGAAATTTTTTCTCGCCCATTTCGAGGCAAATTTTTAGGAGTTCGTCGTAGGAGAGAGATAGTATGTCCATATTTTTTTATGTATTCTTTATTGTTGGCGACAAAAGTAGTATTTTTTTAGTTTGATTATCCGTTATTTTCCCCTAAATCCCCTAAAGGGGACTTTTGCTCAGTGGAAGACCTGTTACTTAGGGCTATTTCTCGGCTCAGAAATCTCTCTTTATGGGGTTGGTGGGGGTAGTTGGTAGTTGCGTTTCTCGAAACAACATTCGAGCACTTCTAAAAATCAACTTTTACTATTGCGGTGCGCTGCACCTTAGGTTTCATGTTTTAATCATTGCTACAACTATTACGCTGCTATGCAGCTTTTTAGGTGCAGCGCACCGCAAATAGTTGTAGAGAAATAAGTAAGTGCCGCATAAGGTGCAGCGCACCGAAATATAATTTTTAGAAGTATCCATTACGTATAACTCCTCTAACTTCCTTAACTTCTATAACTCCTTCAATCCAACACAACTTCAAACAGTTTCGACCAATTTTTACCGGTAATAAAAAATGTGCCGCGTTCTTTGTTATAGGCAATTCCGTTCAACACATCGGTTGTAGCGGTGCGGTATTGCGGTGCGAGTAGGTTTTTAAAGTTATAGCGAGTGAGCACTTTCCCTGTTGCGGCATCAATTGCTACAATAAAATCGGTGGTGTAAATGTTGGCAAAAATAACGCCGTCTACATATTCAAGTTCATTTAATCGCTGTACTGCGCCACTGTTGTCGTACACTGCCATGCGAGTGATTACGTGCAGATTTTCGGGATTGAGAATGTATAAAAATTCGCTTCCATCGCTCATTATAAGATTTTTACCGTCGTTGGTCAAGCCCCAACCTTCGGTGCCGTAGGCAAATGAACTAATTGGTTGGAAGGAATCGAGATCGTAAATAAAACCGGTTTTTTCTTGCCACGTGAGTTGATATATGTGATTGTTCAAAATGGTAAGTCCTTCGCCAAAAAACTGAGCTTCGAGCGGCAATTCGGCGAGCGTTTTGCCCGTATTGAAATCAGTTTTGCGTAAGCGCGATTTTCCATATTCTCCGGCACTTTCGTACAAAATATTATCAACAAACTCCAAACCTTGCGTGTAAAAATTGTCGTCGCGAGGAAACGTGCGTATTATACGGTATGTGCCGATTTTGGGCTCAATATCGGAAACTACGGTAATGTTATGTGAATATTTTTCGATGAGCTCGTCTGCAAACAATGAAATGTACACAGTGAGTTCTCCCATTGCTGTATTGTGCAAAGCAAAATTATATATATTTTCTGCGTTATGGGGCAATGTTCTTGAAAAGGAACCTATTGTAACCACAAGGGAATCAATCTGTTTTGATGTAAGGTCGGTTACGCTAAACAAAACAGTATCGTTTATCGCAATTTTTGTTGATGAAACTAAGGAAGTAGTAAAATATTTTTTTGGAGGATTATTACAGCCTATAATCAATAAGGAGCTTACAGCAATGCAAGTAAAGAGTTTGGTAACCAATTTCATAGTTCGTAATTTTAGGTATGTTACACTCGTGAGAACAAAGATACTAATTAATGAACAATGAATAATGAACAATTAACAATAAAAAAGGCGATTAAGAAATTAACCGCCCGTTTTTATTGTTAGAAAACTTCTAAAAATGTCGTTTCGACTTTGCTCAATAACCGGTTGCAGAGCGGATCCGAAGCCTTATTTTTAGAATTCAAATGCTACGCCGACGCAGGTGAAATACATATTACCGTCGAGGGAAAAGTTGCCGTATGCACCAAAACCCGAAGAAAATTGATAGCGAGCACCGATTGTTGGTGAAAAAATGGGTTTAACGCCGCTATTACTGTCAAATAAGTCGTCGTTTTGTGAATATTTATTATTATAAATACGTGCGCCTATTATGAACCCAGCATAACAGTCGAGACGATCAACAGGCATATAGTGCGCAAAACCTTGTGTGCTAATGACGAAATTAGATTCATTCCACGCACCATGATGACGCATATTAAATCCTGCAACTCCACCAACGCCCAGATTTAAGCCGTCAACGCCCAGTTTATCTACAATTCCAACTTCAAATTCCACTAATCCAGTGGGCAATCCCCAATGATTAAGCCCTGCACCGAGTTTTAGTGTTTTTGTGCCTTTGCCAAATTCCTGTGCGTGCGCTACGCTCAAACTTATTACAAGTGCTACGCAAATAGTACATAATTTTTTCATGTATACGATTTTTAAATTTTCAGGCAAAAGTATAAAAAGATTTGGGATATTATGGGGGTAATCGCATGAAATATACAACAAGGGGTTTAAACCCCTTGCTTAACACATATTTAAAAATTGGCAAATCGCCCAATAACACCGAGCGGCAGTTTTTTATTGAATTTGTCGTTCAAATACAGTTCCCCGATTTCTTTTTTTGCTTTAAAATTACCAAAAATGCCGTTCAAAAGATTTTCAATAATAAATGCCGAAAATCCCAAAGAATAGGTGTTGAGAATAAAAAAATGCGTTTGAGGGTCTAAAATTTGAGCCACGTCTTTCAACAGAGCGTTCAAATCGCGTTCCAACTTCCAATCTTCGCCGTTAGTGCCGCGTCCGAATGCCGGCGGGTCCATTATAATGCCGTTGTAGGTGTTGCCGCGTTTTATTTCGCGAGCCACAAATTTTCGGGCATCTTCTATAATCCAGCGAATATTGTCGGCACCCGATGTTTCCATATTGTGGCGTGTCCAGTTCACCACTTGTTTTATGGCATCTAAGTGGGTAACGTCGGCACCGGCTTTGCGCGCCGCCACCGATGCTATGCCCGTGTAGCCGAATAAGTTCAATACTTTCAGTCCTTTGCGCTGAGAGCATTTTTCGTGAATATAATCCCAATTAACGGCTTGCTCGGGGAAAATTCCCACGTGTTTGAACGATGTAAATTTTAAATTACAGGTCAATTGCAAGCGTTTGTAGTGAATTTGCCATGTGTCGGCTATTGGTTTGTGTTTAATCCACTCGCCGCTGTTGCTCGATTTTGCCAAAAATGTAATCGTTGCCATTCGTTGCCATTCGGCGTCGCTCATGCTTTTGTCCCACACGGCTTGTGGTTCGGGACGAATGGTTACCACAGTGCCGAAACGTTCTAATTTTTCAAAATTACCGGAGTCTATCAACTCATATTCTGTCCAGTGGGAGGGGGTTAAATACAGCACAATTGTAAATTAAAAATTACTAATTAGTAAGGATTTGAAATATTGGGTCAAAAGTAGGGAATAATTATACAATATGTTTAATTGAAAATTAAAAATTAAAACAGTGTTATCCTTTTTTGTTACCTCTGCGCCGTATATTCCCGCCAGCGTTGCATAAGTTCTTGCATATCGGTAGGAATTTTCGAGTCGAATTGCATAAATTCGCCGCTAACGGGGTGCTTGAAACCCAGCGTTTTTGCGTGCAAGGCTTGACGAGGACAAGTGTCAAAACAAGTAGCCACAAATTGTTTATAGCGGTTGAATGTAGTACCCCGTAAAATTTGATTTCCTCCGTATGTTTCGTCGTTGAATAGCGGATGCCCTATTGATTTGAAATGCACTCTAATTTGATGTGTTCTGCCGGTTTCCAATTTGCATTCCACAACCGATACATAGCTCAGTTCTTCCAACACTTTATAATGTGTAAGCGACCATTTGCCGCCATCGTCTTCGGAAACCATTGCTCGTATTGTGCGGTCTTTCGGACTGCGCCCCATATAACCCGAAATTTCGCCTTCTGCCTCCTTTAGTCTGCCCCACACCACAGCTATGTAGGTGCGTTCACTTGTTTTATGGAAAAATTGGTCGGCTAAGGCAACACGTGCACGTTCACTTTTGGCAATTACTAACAATCCCGAAGTGTCTTTATCAATGCGATGCACCAAACCAAGGCGCGGGTCGTCGTCGTCAAATTGCATACTATCGCGCCAATACCACGCTATGGCATTCACCAGCGTGCCGCTGTAATTGCCCACTCCGGGGTGTACTACCATTCCTGCGGGTTTGTTCACTACCATCAAGTGCTCGTCCTCATACACTATATTCAAAGGTATATCCTGTGCAATTATTTTCAATTCCTGTTTCGGGGAATCGAGTTCAATGGTAATAATGTCGCCGGGTTTTACCTTGTAATTTGATTTTATGGCTGTGCCGTTGGCAAAGAGTTGCCCGTTATCGGCTGCTGTTTGAATTTTATTGCGCGAATAACCTTCTATTTTATCGCCCAAAAATTTATCGACACGCAGCAAGGTTTGCCCTTTGTCTACTTCAAATTTATAATGTTCAAATAAACCTCGTTCGTTTTCGGAAATTTCGTTCATGGTGAAACGGTATTGTTATAATGTATCTTTGTAATGGGCGATTGTAATTCTCCTTTCGTAAAGGTACTGTTATTTTTTGATACTGCCAATTGCCGAATTTTTCTATCAAGAAAGATAAACTAAAATATTTATTGTAAAATATGTATCATGTAGAGCTTGTTGTCTCTTGGTTTTTACTGTTTCAACTGTTTTTTTAAGTCTTCTATTTCTTGCAATAATTTTTGTCTTTCTTGTTCTCCTTGTGCTAATCCTTCGGCTTTACCATCTGCATACCCATCAACATAAAGAGTTTTTTCCACGCTCACACTATCCCAATAATGGTCGTAAGCATTCATTTGTGCTTCGGTATATGCACCTTCTTCCAAATAGCCGAGAGCTTCTCGAGTGGTCGCTTCATCGAACAATTCTTTGGGAACCTGTACCGTAGCATCTTCTATATTCAAAAAATCGAGCCACAACTCATGCAGCTTCTT
>JAISIO010000014.1 GCA_031262005.1 Bacteroidales bacterium | reverse complement strand
CCCATTTTCACACGAATACTACATGAAACAAGCCCTTGCCCAAGCAGAGCTTGCGTTTGCCAAAGACGAAGTGCCTGTGGGCGCAGTTATAGTGCTCAATAATCAAATAATTGCCCGTGCACACAACCTTACCGAAACCTTACACGACCCCACCGCTCACGCCGAAATGCAAGCCTTTACGGCTGCAAGCGATTATCTGGGCGGAAAATATTTGCAACAGGCAACATTGTACGTAACGCTCGAACCCTGCATAATGTGCGGCGGCGCATCGTACTGGATGCAAATAGGAACAATTGTGTTTGGCACTCACGACAATAAACGAGGCGTTTCCTCGTTGCGCG
The DNA here is from genome assembly GCA_031262005.1 of Bacteroidales bacterium. Classification (GTDB taxonomy): domain Bacteria; phylum Bacteroidota; class Bacteroidia; order Bacteroidales; family UBA1715; genus WQTX01. Next base: position 4,316 of record JAISIO010000014.1, on the reverse strand, counting down.
AACAGATTTTACACCCCAAAACTACCGTAGTAGAAGGAATAATGCAAGCCGAATGCGAGGAAATTTTGAAACGATTTTTTAAGGGGAAACGGAAATAATGGAAAGACGTAGCACGCTACGTCTCTACTTTGTTTTACCATAAGAATACACATACCGCTCCAATTTTTCAGGAACAATTTCCGAAACCGTAACCAAAATGCCCGTTTCTTCCACGTCGCCGAAATGCGAGTTAAGCGATGTTCCGAAACTTTTCATTGTGGTACTCAATCCTATATAAGAACTAATAAGCGGTGGAATATTATGGTGTTCCTCACGTACTTTACGGAATAGAATTTTATAATCCTCCTCCATAGAATTTCCCGTAAACACCGCTGCCAATTCCTCTTCGGGGTGGTGAAACGGAAGCGGACTTTTGGGCGATACCAATTGTTCTGCGTCGCCAAAATGTTTCTTCATGAAATACAAAATATAGTCGCGACCCAACTGTGGAAATTGCAAATACATGGTAACTTTGCCGAACAAATATTTAATATCGGGATTTTGCGCAACTACGGCACCCAAACCTTCCCACAGATTATCGAGTACAAACATTCCTTTACGTTTGTTTACTCCCGATTGATACTCGTGATGCACAAACGAACGCCCCAATTCTATAACCGCAGGTAAATATTCAGTTTTAAATTTTTCCGAAAAATCAAATAATTCATCGGTTGCCAAATGGTAATTGCCATCGGCATCGCGCACATCACGGCACAATACATAGCGATAGCCCCCCAAAATGGCTTCGGTAGTTGGATCCCACACTATCAATTGCTGGTATTCGTACCGTGTGTCGGTATCAAATTCATCTAAATCAACAGCCTTGCCTGTGCCGCCACCTGCTTGACGAAATGCTATTTCACGCAAACGACCGATTTCCTGCATAATATTGGGCGAATTGCTATTATTTATTGTATATAATTCACATGAGCCAAAACTCGTGTTTCGTAAAAATTTATCACGAGTCAGTTCGGCTCGTATTTTTTCTCGCTCTATCGGTTGTATTATTTCGTCCATAGAATTATTGTTTCAAAGCATATACCTGTTCTTTTATTTTTTGTGCCCACTGCACAGACGAATGAGTATTTGTAAAACTTTCGTAAGAAATTGGCTTCCCAAAATAAATATGTATTGTGTTATTTTTTTGTTTAAACATCTCGCTTACAAGGAATAGCATTTCAATATTCACTCGTATTCTCAAAAATTTTCGCAGGTTGGCTAAATTATAAAAGAATTTGGAATTACGCCCATCAATATACACAGGAATTACATCGCGCGCATATTTTTTTGCAGCATTCACAAATGATTTATTCCAATCCAAATCGGCAATCCGCCCATTTCGTTTGCGAGAGACCAATCCTGCAGGAAATATAAGTATTTGGTTATCGGATTCGTACACCTTATTTATTATTTCTACTGCCTCTTTACTTTGCTTGCCGTGTTTGTTGAGAGGCACAAAAATATTTTGCACATCGGGCAGGAATAACAGTATATCGTTTACCAAAAATTTAATATGCGCAAAAAAATGCGATACGGCAGCCATAAAAATGATACCGTCGGCACCACCTAATGGGTGATTTGAGGCAAAAATAAACCTGCCCGTTTCGGGAACATTCTCTTTGCCATGCAGAACGAGTGTAATATTTTTGAGTTTCAAAAATCCTTGCATTTTTTCAATGCCTTCTACCCCATCAAGATTGGTAAGTGTTTCATTTACTTCGTCTTGACAAATAATTCGTTTTAACCAACTGAGCACAAAGCGAGGCAGAAGTTTGTATAAACGAGGATTTTTTTTGCGCAAAACCTCATCTAAATCAACATATTTCTTTATAATCATGGCAACTTAATATATTCGGCAAAGGTACATAATCCTAAAACATTTTTACCACTTTTTGCAACGTATCGGCAAAAAAATTGACTTCGTCGAGTGTATTGTACATACCAAACGAAATACGTGCCGTAGTTGAAATATTGTAAAATTGCATCACAGGTTCCGTACAATGCGTGCCGGTACGAATTGCTATGCCTTTTTTGTCTAAAATCATACCCACATCGGCAGGGTGCGCACCGTCTACTATAAACGAAATTGCGCCGGCTTTGTGGCGAGCATTTCCTATAATATGCACGGCATCAATTTCTTGCAAACGTTGAGTAGCGCAATTAAGCAATTCATTTTCATGCTGTTCAATTTTCGCTAAACCTATTGATTGCACATATTCGAGTGCAACACCAAGTGCATGAGCACCGACATAATTCGTGGTTCCCGCTTCAAACCGAAACGGCAACTCATTATATTCCGTGTGTGCCAGCGACACGGTTTTTATCATTCCGCCGCCACCTTGATACGGTGGTAATTCATTGAGCCATTGTTCTTTGCCCCACAGCACACCTATACCTGTGGGCGCATAAATTTTATGTCCTGAAAATGCAAAAAAATCACAATCGAGAGATTGCACATCTATTGCAGTGTGTTGTATCGACTGTGCTCCGTCTACACACACCGGAACGTTGTGTGCGTGCGCCATATCAATAATCTCTTTCAAAGGATTAACCGTTCCCAAAGAATTAGAAACATGAGCAATGGATAGCAGTTTTGTTCGTTCGTTGAACAATGTTTTGCACGTTTCCATATCGAGTTCGCCATTTTTAAAAAACGGAATAAAGCGCAGTGTTGCCCGTTTGCGCTCACACAGCATTTGCCACGGCACCAAATTGGAATGATGTTCCATTGCCGAAACTATAATTTCATCGCCTTCGTAAATAAATTTTTCGCCAAACGACCATGCCAGCAAATTGAGACTTTCGGTTACACCTTTGGTAAAAATTATTTCTCGACTGTGAGGAGCATTAATAAATGTTTGCACTCGTGCACGAGCTTGTTCGTACAAATCCGTAGAACGTTGGCTCAACGTGTGAATACCTCGGTGAATATTGGCATTGGTGCGTGTATAGCTATCAACAATTGCATCTATCACGCACTGTGGTTTTTGCGTGGTAGCGGCATTATCAAAATACACCAAAGGATTGTTGTGCACGCGTTGGGCAAGAATCGGGAATTGATTGCGAATGGTTTGAATGGGATACATAATTAAAATTTATGGCAAATATACATTTTTTGTTTTTGTATTGAACGTAGGCTGCAAACCTTTCCATGGCAAAAGCATGAAATTAATGTAATTGATTGATTATTAATGAATTGATGTTGATTTTTTTGAACTAAAAATTATTGTTTTTTTACTTATTTATTATTTGAATATCAGATATTTACGCAAATTTCATGCTTTTACCCTGAAATCTTTACTCAACACACATTGAAATTACGGACACTTCTAAAAATAAGGCTTCGACTCCGCTCAGCAACCATAGCCCACGGTTTAAACCATGGGCTATGAGTTTCTTCTCGTTTTGTTTTTTATACGTTACGGATACGAAGTGCCCAAAACTCCTCAAAAATTCATAAAAAAAGTGGCGTTTTTTTCGAGGAAACGCATAGTTTTGTCGCTAAAACACACTATTATGACTAAGAATACAATTGAAATCCCAATAGGTACAACATTGGACGATATGAAAGTGCGCAAACAAATTATTCGAGATTTTTATGCGACTTGGAACGCTGCCAATCCCACAAAACAGGTATACAATGCTAATTTGAAAGAATTTATCAATATTCGTTTTTTGTCTATTCAAGAAACTTCAATGATTGCCGCAAATAAATACTCATCAACGTTTGCTTTAACTCACTATTTTACTGAAATATTGGAACTTGCCAAAGAAATACGCAGAACCCCACCGAAAAAAGATAACGATAATCAAAAACGTTTTTCTGAAATAATTGTGATGGAATACGAGAAAGAGGAATTTGGAAAAATTAAACTCACAGTTGGCGTTTTGAAAGGTAGCAAACAGCACATTCAATATTGTATCACTGCGATAGAATAAAAAAAAGATTGCTTAAAAACCCGCATCGTGTACAAGCAATAGTTAATTAAGCAATCATTTTCTTTTTTGCAAAAGTAAAACACTTTTCTTGATTTGCAAAATTTTCACAGAAAAAACGTAACGCATTCCAACATTCAAAAAAAACAACAACCAAAAGGTCATTGCTCTTTGCATATATTCGTTCGGCGGCGTTTAGTTATACGTTTGGTAAACGCCAGTTTTTTAGAAACTGCTCTTTTGTAAATTTTCCTTTCAAATAAAGTCGCAATGTGTTTTGAATTTTATCATCGGCAACAGGACCAATTACAATGTCGTAATCGTGAACAGGAATTTTACTG
>JAISIO010000010.1 GCA_031262005.1 Bacteroidales bacterium | reverse complement strand
GCCCACAAACGATTGTACAAATGCCTGTGATGTTTCTTACGAAATAAAAACAAATAGTGTTCTACCACTTTGTGATTGACAATACCGTGCTTTTTCAATAAGTCAGGATTGAGCCATTCGTCGAGCAAATACGACAAATCGCCGGAAAGCCACACTTGGAGCGGAATAGAAAATCCCCATTTCGGACGGTTGAACAACTCTGCCGGAATATAATCATAGAGCACTTGCTTGAGCAAATATTTAGATTCGCCATTGCGCACTTTCAAGCTTTCATCAACGTTAAGGGCAAATTCTATCATGCTATCACTGAGCAAAGGAGCAAATGTTTTCAGTCCGTAATACATTGAAGCTCTATCAACTTTGGGTATCAATTCTTCTTGCAGTGGATAATGTAAGTCAAAAAGCACTTGCTCTTCGGCTGGTGAAAGTACACGAGCCAAACCGCTTTGATATTGAACTTGGTCGAATGCTTGTAAAAATTCGGGATATACAAGTTTTGCAATTTCTGGTTGAGAAAACAGTCCTTGTTCCTGCGAATAAATATGTGAAGGAATACTATTTTTATCGGGAAAGTTAAGCTCTTTTGCACCTCGTCTGTATGTATCGTTAGTTAATTGCAAGAGTGCCGAAAGCGGTTTGCGCCAACGAGCAAGGTGTGGATTATGCAATCGTTTAGCCCATTGATACGCACCATAGCCCATAAACATTTCGTCGCCACCATCGCCTAAAAATGCAATCGGAGCAACTTGCTTAGCCGCTTGCGATACGAGCAAGGTAGGCAAGGCAGAGGTGTCAAGATAAGGCTCATCGTAAATATCGAGTAATGTGGGCAAAATACGCGCCGCATCATCTTTTGTGCATGGAATTGTATGATGTTCTGTTCCCAAATAATCAGCAATTTTTTGCGCATAGCCGCTTTCGTTGCGTGGCGAATCGGGAAAATCTACCGTAAACGTTTGTATGCGTGCGCTCGAATTGTGTTGCATAACAGCCGTAACGAGCGAGGAATCGCTACCTCCACTCAAAAACGAAGCATACGAGCAATTAGTTTTCATACAATTGCGCACAGAAGCTTCCAGCAGGTCGCGCAAAGTTTCGCGCGCTTGCGTAAAGTCGGTTATTGTTTCGGCGTGTATGGTATCGTTCAGGTTTTTAAACACATTTTTTTGCAATGTATTTCCACTCACTTCAATACTCGTGCCACCAACCAATTTGTATATATTGGTATAAATGCTATAATCACCACCCACATAGCCACTATGCAGAAAATAATTTACCGCCGCATAGTTGAGTGAAGTATGCGCTCGCACATAGTTCACTGTTCGCAAGGCTTTCAATTCCGAAGCAAACACGCAAACTTGTCCGTCCCAAAAATAATACAAAGGTTTTGTACCCAAACAGTCGCGCAATAGTGTTAATTTTTTTTCGGCAGTATCATAGAGTGCAATTGCAAATGCTCCGGTAAACTGTTTACACACAGCAAGTTCGCATTTTTCTATAAGGCGTAAAATTATCTCTATTTCCGCCATCGGTTGCTGTGTAGAACCAAGGTATTCTCGTCGCAATTCATCGACATTGCCAATATCGCCGTCGAAGGAAAGCACATATCGCCCGTTTTCCGATTGAATGCAATGCGCAATTCCTGCAGAATTTTCATAAAAAAAACTTTCGGAGTTATTTCCTCTGTGCGCCAAACTGTGCGCCATAGAAAATAAATCTTTTTTGGATAGTTGTTCGTTCTGTGAGTAAAATCCTGTAATTGCGCCCATAATAATAAAGATTTAGGTGTTTATTCCCATTCTACTGTTCCGGGCGGTTTGCCCGTTATATCGTAAACCACACGGCTCACCCGTTTTATTTCTCCAGTAATTCTTGACGAAATCCGTCCCAGAACGTTGTGTGGCAAGGGTGTATATTCGCAAGTCATAAAATCGCTTGTTTCTACTGCTCGCACGGCAATCACATGATCGTAGGTGCGATGATCTCCTTTCACTCCAACCGATCGGGTATCGGTCAAAACAGCAAAATATTGTTGTGGTTTCTTACGTAATTTCCCTATTTCTTGGCAAACAATATGGTCGGCATATCGAAGCAAATCAAGTTTCTGCTGTGTTACATCACCCATAATTCTAATTGCTAATCCGGGACCGGGAAACGGCTGACGGTTCACAAGTAATTCTGGTAATCCAAGCATTTTTCCGATAATTCGCACTTCATCTTTGAACAAGCCCGAAAGTGGTTCTACCACGCCTTCAAACGCATGATTATCAGGAAGTCCGCCCACATTGTGATGACTTTTGATTGTATCGCCAAATTCACCACCCGATTCTATAATATCGGGATAAATAGTGCCTTGTGCCAAAAATTCAATATTACCGAGTTTACTTGATTCGTCTTCAAACACGCGCACAAATTCTTCGCCGATAATTTTGCGTTTTTGCTCAGGTTTTTTCACACCTTTCAATTTTTGCAAAAAGCGTGTACCGGCATTTACTCGTATAAAATTAAGTTTCTTTTTAGAAAAAATATGTTCAATAACATCTCCTTCGCCCAATCGCATCAATCCATGATCGACGAATATGCAAGTCAATTGCTCGCCAATAGCTTTTGAGAGCAGAGCGGCACACACCGAAGAATCTACGCCGCCCGAAAGTCCGAGTAGCACACGTTTTGTGCCAACTTTTTGTCGAATGGCATTGACCGTTCTTTCAATATAATCTTCCAAATGATATGTGCCCGAAGCACCGCAGATATTAAATAAAAAATTGCGCATGACTTCCTGTCCGCAATCGCTGTGTTCCACTTCTGGGTGAAACTGCACGCCGTAAAATCTGCGATTGTTGTCTTCGCAAGCGGCATTCAGGCAATTTTGAGTTGAAGCTATTCGCTGAAATCCTTGTGGCAGCTCTGTTACTTGGTCGGTATGACTCATCAGCATTTTTAAGTTCGATTTTATACCCTGCAACAATGTTGAATTTCCAACAATTTCCGTTTCTATTCTGCCATATTCGCCCACGCCGCACGACTCCACACGTCCGCCAAGCATATAACACATCATTTGCATACCGTAGCAAATGCCCAAAACCGGAATGCCGAGTTCAAAAATAGCGGGGTCGCATTTTGGCGAATTTTCTAAGTAAACGCTGTTTGGTCCACCTGTCAGAATTATTCCCTTCGGATTGAGTTTTTTAACCTCAGCAGCCGATATTTTTCCCGATTTTATTTCCGAATACACATTTAAACTACGTGTAGATCGTGAAATCAATTCTTTATATTGTCCACCGAAATCTAATATTAAAATCAGTTCGTTCATTTATATTCCTCCCAACTTTTAATTCCTATTTCCTCACGTTTCATTTTGCAGAATGCACGAATAAAAGCACTTGCTAAGCGCGCATTAGTTATCAACGGAATATTAAAATCTATTGCCGAACGGCGAATAATATAACTGTCGGAAAGTTCGCTTTTCGATAGATTTTTCGGGATATTTACCACAAAATCAATTTTTCTTTCTTTGATAAAATCAAGCGTATTGGGCTGCAAATTAGAATTAGGCAGATGTAGAACCTCTGCCTGTATGTTATTTTGTGCGAGAAAATCTGCCGTTCCTTGTGTTGCGTACAATTTATATCCGCTTTTCTGCAACATTTTTGCCGCAGGGAGCATATCAGCCTTTGAGCGAGTGTTGCCGGTAGAAAGTAACACACTTTGTTTAGGAATTGTATAGCCCACTGATAGCATTGCTTTAAGAATAGCCTCATCAAAATCTTCGCCAATACAGCCCACTTCGCCTGTTGAAGCCATTTCAACGCCAAGCACAGGGTCGGCTTTTTGCAAGCGCGAGAAGGAGAATTGCGGAGCTTTGATACCTACATAATCTAAGTCAAAAGCTGATTTATGCGGGATTTCAGGATTTTCACCAAGCATTACTTTGGTAGCAATATCAATGAAATTCACTTTCAATACTTTTGAAACAAAAGGGAATGAACGCGAAGCACGCAAGTTACACTCAATTACTTTAATATCATTATCTTTTGCCATCAACTGCATATTAAACGGACCAGAAATGTTCAATCCTTTGGCAATTTTGCGGGCAATATGTTTAATTCTTCTCACGGTTTCCACATAGAGTTTCTGCGCAGGGAAAACCATAGTGGCATCGCCCGAATGTACGCCGGCAAATTCTACGTGTTCGGAAATAGCGTAAATCAGCACTTCGCCGTTTTGTGCCACAGCGTCAATTTCTATCTCTTTGGCGTGTTCAATAAATTCGGTAACCACAACCGGATATTGTTTACTTACATTAGTTGCCAGCGTAAGGAAACCTTCCAACTCATCGCGATTGCTCACCACATTCATTGCCGCACCCGAAAGCACGTATGAAGGACGGATCAAAAGTGGGAAACCAACTCTATCGGCAAACGTATAAATATCGTCGAGCGAAGTCATTTCCTTCCATTGCGGTTGGTCAATGTTAAGATCGTCGCACAATTGTGAAAAACGGTGTCTATCTTCGGCTTGGTCTATATTTTCAGCAGAAGTTCCGAGTATTTTTATATTATTATTGTATAGACGCATAGCAAGATTGTTCGGAATTTGTCCGCCAACCGAAACTATTACGCCTTGCGGTTGTTCCAAATCGGTGATGTCTAATATGCGCTCCAATGTCAATTCATCGAAGTAAAGGCGGTCGCACATATCGTAGTCGGTCGAAACCGTTTCAGGATTGTAGTTTATCATTATAGCTTTTCGTCCGCTTTGGCGAATAGTGTTTACCGCATTCACCGAACACCAGTCGAATTCTACGGAACTACCTATACGATACGCACCTGAACCAAGTACAATGATAGACTCTTCGCTTGAAGAGGAACTAAATTCAACATCGTGAGCCGTTCCATTGTATGTCAAATAAAGATAATTTGTCATTGCAGGATATTCGGCGGCGAGCGTGTCAATTTGTTTTACTACCGGAACAATTCCTTTCGATTTACGGTAGTTTCTAACCAAATCCATTTTTTCTTCAAACTCTATGTTTTCGCCATAAATAATCCGTGCAATCTGAAAATCAGAAAAGCCTTTTTGTTTAGTTTCCCAAAGCAATTCCGACGGCACATCTTCTATATTATTGTAATTTTTCAGTCGTAAGTCGAGTTCGTGAATACCATTCAATTTATACAAAAACCATTTATCAATTTTTGTGAGCGAATGGATTTTTTCCACATCATATCCTTTATGCAATGCGTTAGCGAGCACTAAAATTCGTTTGTCGGTCGGCTTACTCAATGCTTCATCAAAATTATCAACAGAAAATTCCTTATTTGCCACGAAACCGTGCATACCCTGCCCAATCATGCGCAAGCCTTTTTGAATAGCCTCTTCAAAGTTGCGACCAATTGCCATTACTTCGCCCACAGATTTCATAGAAGAGCCAAGCTCGCGCGAAACGCCCTTGAATTTACCTAAATCCCAACGCGGAATTTTGCACACCACGTAGTCTAACGCAGGCTCAAAACAAGCAGTTGTAGATTGTGTAACAGCGTTTTTTAGCTCATGCAAACCGTAGCCAAGCCCTAATTTTGCTGCCACAAAAGCGAGCGGATACCCAGTTGCTTTTGAGGCTAATGCCGATGAACGACTAAGACGAGCATTAACTTCAATTACGCGGTAATCTTCTGAATACGGATCAAGCGCATACTGCACATTACACTCGCCCACAATGCCGATATGACGGATAATTTTGATAGCAATTCTGCGCAATTTGTGATACTCCGAATTAGTAAGCGTTTGCGAAGGAGCAACCACAATACTTTCGCCCGTATGAATACCAAGCGGATCGAAATTCTCCATATTACAGACAGTTATGCAGTTATCATATTTATCACGAATAACCTCATATTCAACTTCTTTCCAACCTCTGAGCGATTTTTCGACTAATATCTGAGGCGAATACGTAAAGGCTTTTTCAGCCAAAGCATTCAACTCGCTTTCATTATCACAAAAGCCGCTACCAAGTCCGCCAAGCGTATAAGCTGCCCTGATAATTACCGGATAGCCTAAATCTTTTGCTACTCTTTTTGCATCTTCTACAGTAGTTACAGCCTCACTTTTAATAGATTTTACATCTATTTCATCTAATTTTTCAACAAACTTTTGTCTGTCTTCCGTATCGATAATTGCCTGAATAGGTGTTCCGAGTACACGTACATTGTACTTTTCAAGAATACCATTTTGAAAAAGTTTCACACCACAGTTAAGTGCTGTTTGTCCTCCAAACGTAAGTAAAACACCTTGTGGACGCTCTCTTTCAATTACTTGCTCCACAAAATCGGGTGTTACGGGAAGAAAATAAACTCTGTCGGCAATGTTTTCCGAAGTCTGAATAGTTGCAATATTCGGGTTTATCAAAACGGTGTAAATGCCCTCTTCCTTTAGGGCTTTCAACGCCTGAGAACCCGAGTAGTCAAACTCGCCGGCTTCTCCAATTTTCAATGCGCCGGAACCGAGCAGTAATACCTTTTTTATTTCTTGCATAATGCTATAAATTTATCGAATAAATATTCCGTATCATTAGGTCCGCTTACCGCTTCGGGGTGGAATTGCACGGAAAAAAATGGTTTTGTTTTATGGCGGATACCTTCGTTTGTTCCGTCGTTGAGGTTCACAAAATAGGGTTCCCAATCGTTGCCGAGCGTTGCTGTATCAACTGCGTAACCGTGATTTTGCGAAGTAATTACGGCACGATTTGTACCAACTTCAAGGGCAGGCTGATTATGACTTCTGTGTCCGTATTTTAATTTGTAGGTATTTGCTCCTGCCGCAAGCGAAAGAAGTTGATTACCAAGGCAAATACCGAATATCGGTTTACCTATTTCCATCGCTTTTTGGATATGTTCAACCGTTTTCCCACACATTGTAGGGTTGCCCGGTCCGTTGCCAAGCATCAACCCATCATAATCAAGGGTTGTAAAATCGTAATCCCAAGGCACACAGGTAACCGTTGCTCCTCTATTTACGAGGCATCGGATAATATTATATTTACAACCGCAATCAACCAAAACAATTTTGGGTGAAATGTGAGAGTTTGAAAGTTGAGAATTATTGTCTGCTTTGAACACTTGAACTTCTTTACAACTTACTTTAGCAACTAAATTCTCCTCGTTTGGATCATCAAATGCCAGAGAGGTGTTTTTATCTTCATTCACACCATCTTCATCATCAACTATTTCGATTTTTCCAAGCATAACCCCCCGCTCACGAATAATTTTCGTAATTTGTCGGGTATCAACGCCATAAATTCCAGGAACATTATATTCCTTCAACCACTCATCAAGACTTTTCTCTGCATTCCAATGACTAAACTCGAATGAATAATCGGAAATCACTAATGCTTTGATATGAATTTTGTCCGACTCGAAGAATTTAGGCAATCCGTTTTCTGCTGTCATTGGCGGAACTCCGTAATTGCCTATCAATGGGAATGTTGGTACGAGAATTTGACCACAGTACGAAGGGTCGGTCAAACTTTCGGGATAGCCGGTCATTGCCGTATTAAAAACCACTTCACCAGAAACAGGAGCGGCTGCACCAAAAGAAAATCCTTGAAACGTAGTACCGTCTTCGAGGATTAAATATGCTTTTTTCTTGTTCATTTACAGTAAATAAATTTGTGCAAATATAATACATCAAAGTATAACCGTCCAAACTTTCGGCAAAAAGAGTTATATGTTTTTTATAATTATTTGATATTCAA
>JAISIO010000146.1 GCA_031262005.1 Bacteroidales bacterium | reverse complement strand
CAGATTAACACCTATTACATGATGAAACCATTTTTATATAAACAAGAAACCTTTGATATAATTGGAGCTGCAATGGAAGTTCACAACGAACTTGGTTGTGGTTTTCTTGAAGCAGTGTATCAAGAAGCATTAGAGTTGGAATTCAAACACCGAAAGATTCCTTATATAAGAGAGGCACACATAGAAATTTATTATAAAGAACAACTACTTAAAAAGCATTATGAAGCAGATTTTTTCTGTTACGACAATGTAATTGTGGAACTAAAAGCATTGTCAGCACTGACTTCCGAGCATGAAGCTCAATTATTAAATTATCTGAAATCAACGGGAGTAACAGTAGGATTATTGATTAATTTTGGAAAAGAACGTTTGGAATACAAACGAATGGTGTATTAAAAACTATCTGGAACAATATCTGTGCAAATCCGTGTAATCTGTGGACAAAAAAAATGAAAAATGAAAATCTGCGTACTAATTCCTGTTTATAATTCCGAAAATCACATTACCGATGTAATACATTCCGTGCTGCACTACACTGAAAACTTGATAGTTGTAAACGACGGCTCCACTGACAATACGGCAGAGACGTTGCGCGCAATGCAGCCGCAAAACTCATTTAAACTTGTGTCTTACGAAAAAAATCAAGGCAAGGGCTACGCACTGCAACAAGGTTTTCGGCACGCATTGAAACTTGGCTTTACACACGCCGTAACGCTCGACGCCGATGGGCAACACTTGGCAAGCGATATTCCTATTATGATACAAAAAGCTACCGAAAATCCTACCGCACTCATTATAGGATCACGAAAATTCGACAATCCGAATATGCCACAAGGCAATGTGTTTGCCAATAAATTTTCAAACTTTTGGTTTACACTACAAACGGCTCACAAATTGCCTGACACACAAACCGGTTTCCGAGTATATCCTTTGTTGAAAATGGGCAAAATGCGTTTATGTTCAAACCGCTACGAAGCCGAATTAGAAATGCTTGTGCGTTCAGCGTGGCGTGGTATTCCACTTGTTCCGCAGCCGGTGAATGTGTATTACCCTCCTATTAACGAACGACTCTCTCATTTTCGAGGCGGAAAAGATTTTTTTAGAATTTCGGTGTTGAATACGATTTTGTGTTTTTTCGCAGTTATTTATGGGTATCCAAGAATGATTGTCCACAAGGTATATAGATTTTTACAGATACGAATCCATAAATAACCCGTAAAAATAATTTACTATTTTGGCATATATACCCGAAATACTAAAGTTGCATTGACCGATGGAAACTACCATGCAAAAAACGTAGTGAAATTCAAAACACTTTCTTACTTTTGCAGAATTATAATTTTTATTGTCAACCGCTAATACAACAATTGTACAATAAAGGTATCAAAGACAATAATACGCTCAATAGAATACAAAGAATATCTAAAAAAATAATGAAAGAAAACCTTTTACTTGGCGCCGAAGCCATAGCTTTAGGAGCTATTGATGCCGGAATTTCAGGCGTGTATGCCTATCCCGGGACACCATCAACCGAAATAACCGAATTTATACAAAAATCAAACATAGCAAAAGAACGCGGTATTCACGCCACGTGGAGCTGCAATGAAAAAACTGCTTACGAAGCAGCTTTGGGTATGTCGTTTGCCGGCAAACGCAGCATAGTGTGTATGAAACACGTGGGCTTGAACGTTGCCGCCGACCCTTTTATGAATTCCTCCGTTACCGGCATACGTGGCGGTTTGGTTCTCATTGTTGCCGACGATCCTTCAATGCACTCTTCACAAAACGAGCAAGATAGCCGTATGTTCGGAAAATTTGCGTTTTTACCTGTGTTAGAGCCTTCTACACAACAAGAAGCCTACGACTGCGTACAGTATGCGCTCGAAATGTCCGAAAAGATAGGATTGCCTTTTATGCTCCGCATTTCCACCCGTATTTCGCACTCTCGTGCCGAAATTATACCTCAGCCCCTTCGTGATCAAAATACATTGAACCCCGAAACCGATAAAACTAAATGGATTTTGATGCCTGCCTTTGCTCGCAAGCGATATGCTCACTTGCTTTCGTTGCAACCGCAATTGGTACAAATGTCTGAAAATTCACCCTTTAATGTAGAACAACGGATCAATTCCACGCAAGGTGTTATTGCCTTCGGATTGGCGTATAATTACGTGATGGAAGTAATAGAAACTCACAATTTGAACGTTTCGGTGCTCAAAATTTCGCAATATCCCTTGCCCGAAACGCAGGTCAAAGATTTCTGTGCAGCGCACGAATCAATTATTGTTGCCGAAGAAGGCTATCCTGTGTATGAAGAATTATTACGAGGATTTTTCGATAATCCCAAAATCAAAGGTCGCTTAGATGGAACCCTGCCCCGCACGGGAGAATTGAATCCCGACCACATTGCCGCAGCATTCGGCATAGCCGCAGCACAAACACACAGCGTGCCGGCGTTTGTTGTAGGTCGTCCGCCGGAATTATGCAAAGGTTGCGGGCATCGCGATTTGTTCGAAGCACTCAATGTGGTGATGAGCGAATACGACAACCGTCAAGTATTTGCCGATATTGGTTGTTACACGCTGGGCGCACTCAAACCATTTGAAACTATCAGCACTTGTGTAGATATGGGTGCTGGCATTACCATGGCAAAAGGAGCTGCCGATGCAGGAATGCACCCTGCAATAGGAATTGTGGGTGATTCCACATTCACCCATTCGGGAATTACCGGTTTGCTCGATGCGGTGAACGATAAGTCGCACGTAACAATTATTATTTCCGACAATTCCACAACAGCCATGACCGGCGGGCAGAATTCGGCAGGAACAGGACGCTTGCATCAGATGTGCGAAGGTATGGGTGTTGCTCCCGAACATATTCGTACATTTGTGCCCATTAAAACACAGCTTGCCGAAAATGTTGCCATTCTACGTGAAGAAATTGAATACAAAGGCGTGTCGGTAATTATTGCACAGCGTGAATGTGTGCAGGTGGCTATACGAAATCGTAAAAAGAAATAGACACAAGACTGATAGACACAAGACACGAGACACAAGGACTAAAAGACTTTTAGATATACCTACAAAAAAAGGCGGAAAATTCAATTTCCGCCTTTTTTTGTCTAACAGTCTCGTATCTAAATATGTCGTTTTTCAAAATCCTGCATAGCAGTAATCAATGCTTGTATGCTTTCTTCGCGTTGTGCATTGTACACCGATGCACGGAAACCACCTACCAAACGGTGTCCTTTGATACCAAGAATGTTACGAGCTTTCACAAAATCGTTGAACAATGATTCTTTATCTTTAAATTCTTCGTTCATCACAAAGCAAATATTCATATTCGAGCGGTCTTCAACGGCTGTGGTGCCTTTGAACATTTTGTTGCGGTCAATCTCGTCATACAACATTTGTGCTTTGGCATTGGCTCGTTGGTGCATTACCTCTACTCCACCCAACTGACGGTAGCGTTCTAATGTTTTCAAACAAGTGTAAACCGACAACGTTGGAGGCGTGTTGAACATTGAACCTGCTTTAATATGAGTTTCGTATTTTAGAATTTTAGGAATCACTCGCTCTACTTTTCCCAACACATCGTTGCGCACAATTACTACAGTTGCTCCTGCAGCTCCGACATTTTTTTGTGCTCCGGCATAAATAAGCGCATATTTTGAAACATCTACGGGACGGCTAAATAAGTCCGACGACATATCGGCAACCAACAACGCCGAAGTGTTTGGGTCGCTTTTGTATTGTGTTCCGTAAATAGTATTGTTTGTAGTTATGTGCACATAACTTGTTGCTGGGTCTACTTGCGTTTCCCAACCTTTGGGAATATAGGTAAAATTTTTATCTTGTGATGAAGCTAACTCCACTACTTCGCCGAAACATTTTGCTTCGTTAATTGCACTTGTAGCCCACACACCGGTGTTGATGTAGGTTGCCGATTTGTCTAACAAATTGTAAGGAACCATACAGAATTGTAAACTTGCGCCACCTTGTAGGAACAATACCGAATAACCTTCGGGCACATTCAATAATTCTTTTACCAATTCCGATGCACTATCCATTACATCTTGAAATTCGGGTGTGCGATGCGAAATGCTCAATAGTGAAATGCCGGTTCCTGCAAAATCATTGATTGCCTCGGCGGTTGCTTTTAATGCATAATCGCTCAATCGTGAAGGACCTGCATAAAAATTATGTTTCTTCATATAATTATATGTTTTA
This sequence comes from Bacteroidales bacterium, assembly GCA_031262005.1. Classification (GTDB taxonomy): domain Bacteria; phylum Bacteroidota; class Bacteroidia; order Bacteroidales; family UBA1715; genus WQTX01. The sequence goes on along the minus strand of JAISIO010000146.1, from coordinate 154 downwards.
GTATAAAAATTAAGGTTACAAAACAACACAAATTCTTGTAATAATCCTATCTTTATTTTCACTATTTTTTACTTTTTATCAAAAAGATATTAACCGATTCTTAATTTCCTGCTCGTATTATTTCTGTTTTAGTGCATCGTCCAACAAGGGGTTG
>JAISIO010000160.1 GCA_031262005.1 Bacteroidales bacterium | reverse complement strand
ACAGCTTCTGTTGAAACTCGCGGACAACTGTATATGTGGATGAAAGAGGTGATTGAAATTACACAACCCAAAATTTTTATTGCTGAAAATGTAAAAGGCTTGGTAAATCTTGGTGATGTCAAATCAATTATCCAAAATGACTTTTCCTCTGCAAATGGAAATGGTTATATCGTTCTTGACCCACAAGTTTTACATTCCGCAGATTTTGGCGTACCGCAATCAAGAGAAAGAGTGATTTTTATAGGCATCAAAAAATCAGCTTTGAAAAAATCGGCTTTGGCGGAATTAGAAAAAGAAACTATTTCAGAACGATACAATCCTTATCCAAACCCGACACATTGCTATACAGCTGAGAGCGATAATTTAAAGCACTTTGTTCAGCTTAAAGATGTATTTAAACACTTGGAAGAACCGGAAAATACAGCAGATTTGTCCCATAAATTTTTCTCAAAGGCAAAGTTTATGGGAAAACATTGTCAAGGGCAAACCGAAATAAAATTGGACAGTATTTCGCCTACAATTCGTTCCGAGCACCACGGAAATATTGAATTTAGACGACTTTCAAAAAGAAATGGAGGGCAAATTGAAAGTGAATTAAAAAAAGGTTTGAAAGAAAGACGATTGACCGTGAGAGAATGTGCTTTAATACAAACGTTTCCTCCCGATTATGATTTCGTAATTGAAAATAAAAACGGACGAAAAGGCTCGTTTTTGGTTAGCCCATCACAAGCATATAAAATAATTGGTAACGCAGTTCCACCACTTTTAGCTTACAATTTAGCAAAACGAATTGAAGAAGTTTGGGACTTATATTTTAAGAAGTAACGATGATAGTTTCAGTAAACTCAGACCCAAACAGGAGTGAATTTAATACTTTGCTCGGCTCTACAATTAGTGAATTGAATGCTCACGCTCAAAAATCATCGAAGAAAGTGGCAACACTTTTAGGCAGAAATCTTGAGCCGTATGTACGAGATGTAATGACCGATTTGGCGGTTGGAACACCTTTTGAAAATTCGATTGAATTGATTGGTGGACAAAAGTTTCCTGACATTGTTGCCAAGAAATATTACGGCATTGAAGTAAAAACAACAACACAAAATCATTGGAAAACAACGGGGAATAGCGTTTTAGAACGCACACGAATTGATGATGTTGAACGAATTTTTATGCTGTTTGCGAAGTTGACAAGTCCGATAGAATTTCGTTGCCGTCCTTATGAAGAAGTTTTGTCGGAAGTTGTGGTTACACATTCTCCACGTTATTTGATAGATATGAATTTGGAGCAAGGCAAAACTATTTTTGACAAAATCAAAATGCCTTACGACACTTTACGCAAAAAGGAAAATCCGATAAAACCAATTGTTGATTATTACAAAAGCAAACTGAAACTGGGCGAAGAACTTTGGTGGATGGATGCCGAAAACACAGGCAAAGCAAGCAATATCGTTATCCGAATTTGGAACAACCTTTCTTTGCGAGAAAAGCAAGAATTGAAAAATCGGGCAATGGTTTATTTTCCTGAACTCTTTGGAAACCGGAGTGATAAATTTGGAAGACTAGCCATTTGGTTGGTAACTCGAGAAGCCGTTGTTTGCCCCAATGTTCGGGATTTGTTCACAGCAGGCGGAAAAAGTGATTATGTGATTGGCAAGAAAGTGTATCAAAAAGTACCGAGAATATTTTTGAACTTGTTTGACAATGTTCCAAATCTTGCTGAAACAATTATGCAGACATCTGCTTTTGAACTTTCGGAATATTGGGAAACCAAAACGACAGACAAGACAAAACTGTTTGACTGGATACATTTAGTAGCAGAATATTCAAAACAAATTCAAGATGCAAAACATTTAAACATCAAACAAATATTGATGGACTTAATATTAAATAAACAACACAGGATAAAAAGCGCAGTGCCAAACATCGCTTTGGTGCAATGCGGGGCATAGTGCTTCGTATCAGCATTGGTGGTATATTTGAAGTTCAAAGTTAGAGCTAAAAATCCCGCACTATATTAAGTTATGGACAAGGATTGAAAATTAGAAATACCCTCAAAACGCACGTTTTATCACTGTATTCTAATAAAAAACTCCTATGATAGTAATCCTCGACGCCGATACGCTCGGTTCTACAGTTAATTGGAATAGATTTTCAGAGTTCGGTGAATTGCGTATATTTTCGCAAACTACCCCGAGTGAACGCTTGGTACACATTGGCAATGCGCGCATTATTATTACCAACAAGGTAGTTATTGATAAAGAAATTATTGATGCCTGTCCGCATTTGCAATTGGTGTGTCTAACGGCTACCGGCACAAACAATGTGGACGTGGAATATGCGCAAAGTAAAGGAATAGCGATAAGAAATGTAGCAGGCTATTCTACTCATAGTGTAGCGCAACACACATTTGCTATGCTGCTGAGTCTTATGCACCATATTGAATATTACAATACTTTTGTGCATAGTAAACGCTATTCTCAGCAACCGTTATTTACACATATTCAGCAGGGCTATTATGAGTTGTATGGTAAAACGTGGGGAATTATCGGTTTGGGCGCAATTGGCAAAACAGTTGCGCATATTGCCCAATCGTTTGGTTGTAACGTGTGTTATTATTCCACTTCGGGGAAAAATACGGTGAGCGATTATGAACAAAAATCCTTGAACGATTTACTTTCTTCAAGCGATATTGTTTCTATTCACGCTCCGCTCAATGAACAAACGCG
>JAISIO010000085.1 GCA_031262005.1 Bacteroidales bacterium | reverse complement strand
GTGTTTTATCCCGACCTTTTTTCGCCCTTGCTTTTAGCATTTCTCAGTATTGCATTTTCGCTGTTGCTCGTTGCCGAAATTCCTATGTTTTCGTTGAAATTCAAAAACTTTTCATGGCAGAGTAATAAACTTCGCTATATATTTCTTTTGTGTAGTCTCGTAGCCATTTGCATATTCCAACTGATGGCACTTCCGGGCATTATTATTGGCTACATTGGCACATCGCTTGTGGTGTATGCGGTGAGTAAAAAGAATTGATTAATTGGCTAATCGAATAACTGATAAATCGACTAATATTTTTTAATGCGTATCCGCCTTTTTACCTATAATTACCCCCCAACCCCCTAAAGGGGGCGCAAGAGCAGCGGAATAGCCCTAAGCAACAGGTCTTCCACTGAGCAAAAGTCCCCTTTAGGGGATTTAGGGGTAAAACAACGGATAATCATAAAAAATTATACATAAAATTTGAATTACTATGATAACAGAAGAACAAGTATTGGACGCTATGCGCAAAGCAGGTGTGCCGGTAAACGCAGGAAAAATTGCCGAAATAGCAGGTGCCGACAAAAAAGAAGTGGAAAAAGTGATGAACAAACTCAAAGCGAGTGGCGGTATTGTGTCGCCGAAGCGTTGTTTTTGGGAACCGGCACAAAAATGAGAATCCTCCAAAAATTATTATTCCCTTTCGCGGGCATATATTGGATTGTAACGTGGGTGCGCAACGTATGCTTTGATAAAGGAATTTTACAACAAACATCGTTTGGAATACCGATTATTTCAGTAGGGAATATTACCGTAGGAGGTACGGGAAAAACGCCGCACGTGCTTTTTATTGCACAATTTCTCGGTTCTTCGCTCAATATAGCCACGCTTAGTCGTGGTTACGGGCGAAAAACTCGTGGTTTCGTGTGTGCCAATGCCCATACGTCGGTTCACGAAATTGGCGATGAACCGTTTCTTATACATCGGCGTTTGCCGAACATTATCGTTGCCGTTGATGAAAAACGGGTACATGGCGTTCAAGAACTTCAAAAAATAAAGCCTCATCTGCAAGCAATTGTTCTTGACGATGCCTTTCAACATAGGTACATAAAGCCTTCATTACAAATTGTGCTCGTCGATTATAATCGCCCTTTGTGGCGCGACTGCGTTTTTCCGGCGGGTTTTTTGCGCGAAGGAAGCTATGCTTTGCGGCGAGCCGATATTGTGATTGTAACAAAATGTCCGCACACTCTTTCAATTGCCGAACAAGAGCAATGGAAACGGAAATTGCGTATACGCTCTCAACAGCAGTTATTTTTTACAGCTATTCAGTATGGGGCAGTGTATCAAGCGCAAAGCGGCAAAACGATTGATAACCATGAATTTTTTAAAAACAAAATTTGTATGGTAAGCGGTGTAGCGCAACCGAACATTATAGAAAACTTTTTGCAGTTACAAGGAGCGCAATTTACTCATTGTGCTTTTGGCGACCATCATAATTACACAGCTGCCGACTATGAAACAATTCGCAAACAGTGCAATGAACACACCAAAATACTAACAACCGAAAAAGATGTGCAGAAATTGATAGAAATTACAAAAGGAGAAATTCCGCTGTATGTGTTGCCTATTGCGCCACAATTTTTGAATGCCGCGGAAGAGGAGTTTTTAAAGGAGTTAAAGAGTTAGAGGAGTTAAGAAGTTAGAGGAAGTTAAATTTCTATAGGTTCCCAATAAATACCGCTTAATCAGTTATTCAGTTATTCAATCGTGTCGTTTCGCAACACTCGCACAATAGTTCGCTGTATTTTCTCTGCATCTAACAATTGTTGCGGTGTAATGTCCGGATTTCTGGTTTCTATGGTGTTACATAGTTTCTCAATCCATTCGTTGTTGTGGAAATTCTCAAAAGCATCGTCAATTTTTACAATTGTGTTATATAATATGTGAAGCACAGCTTTGGGAGCTATTCGAGATGCAATTGTTGTGTTACTTTCTTTCATGCAACGATTATATACATCGGCAACAATCATTTCAAAATCTTCGTTGCAATTGTGCAGTATTAGTATCTGTGTCAAAAGTGCTTCGTAAAACGGCTCTAACAATTCAGCTTGTTGTTTTCGTTCGTACACTTCAATTGTGCACTCCGCACTCAAATACACCTTTTTTAGTACAGCCAAACGCTCCTGTTCGGTTTCAAAATTATCGTATTGATACCACACAAGCAGAGCTTTGGCAAGTAACCACATTTCATTATCGGGCAAGTCTGCGCCTTGTTCGCTTTGCGCTGCTTCATATATTTTGCGTAGGAGCACTTCGGCTTGCGATTGTTTGTTTTGTCGGCTCAAATCAAGAGCGGTTGTGAGGGCTTTTTTTAGAATACTCATTTCGGTGATTTGCTTATTTGCTTATTTGTTGATTTGCTTATTTGTTGATTTGGTTACTCGCTTATTCAGTTAGCCAGTTAGCCGCTTAGTCAGTTATTCAATTATTCAACCTTTTGTTTAACAATATACAGCACCCTAAAAAGCAGAATGCAGAAAAACGGCAGATACACAATGCGATAGCGCACCAATGCGCCAAAATTGGCAATGGTAAGTCCAGTGAAAAATGCAGATAAAGATACAAAAATTAGCAGTGAACTGAGAAAGGTATCGCCGGCAATGATTCTAAAAAAACCAACAATGCGAGTACGTATAAGCAAATACACAAAAAATACCAGTAATGCCGCCGCTTCTAATGCCGAAATAAGCAAAAACAACGATGAGCCTTCCCACAAAAGCGGACGGAAAAGCCCCGAAAATAGAGCAATAGGAACTTTGGAAAGCATGCTGGGTATGGTGGCATCGAAAGTTCCAATATCAAAGCTATTGTCGCCGTAATAATCTTGTTTCAAATCTTGTTGTATAATTACTGCATGGCTAAGCATTGATTCTGTAGTGGCGTATTTTCCTTCGGCAACGCTACCCATACTGGAAATTACGTACATTATTCCCAACAAAAATATGCCGAGAATGAGCGGTACGGCTACGGTTTTAATCATAGTACTTTTAATGTGCGAAAGCCACCAAAATCCCACCCAAAGTAGGGTAGAGGCAAGCGCTGTGTAAAACACAAAAGGACGAATGGAGATAAGAATATAGCTCCAAAACACATAGTTCAACATATTGAAAAGCACTTTGTGTCGGCGGTAAAACATATAATACACGCTCATATATAATTGTAGTACAGCCGCCAAACACCACACGTCTTTGAGTATGCCTGAACTCCAAAACAACACGGAAGGAACGAAAAACAGAGCAATTGCCATAGTGTTTCGATTTTTGGGATACATACGGCACAGCATTTTGTAAAAATTCCAAAAAGGAATAAACAACACTATGCTCATAGCAAGCGTTGTGCCCCAGTATGAACCAAAGCCGAGCAAATAGAACGGCACGGTAAACCGACATACTGCCCACGCATTGGGGTCTCGGAAATACATAGGACTGCCGGTAGAAGCATCGAACAGTGAACGCAGTTCGGGAGTGCGTTCGCCAAGCAATATGCGGAATGCCGCAGAAAAATCTTTGGTAAAAAGCCGCACCAATGATTGTGCGCCGGTGTAATAATAATGCGTATCGCCACCGCCATAGTAGTACATATACACCAATATGAAAGCAATAGAGAAGGCAATACGAGCAAACAACGCTTTTTTGTAATAGGCGTAATACCACGTGTTTTCAATGTGTTTATTGTACGTGCGATTGGCAATAAAAAATGCGCCCGCAATTATTACAATACTTATTAGTATATCGAAAACCGATGTGCTTAGGTTCATGCTTGTTATAGTTCCAAATCTATTCGGGATTGTTCGTTACATACGACCATGTTTCTTTAAAAGACGATGTAAATCAGCTTTGGTTATCCTGCGGAATTCGGTTGCTGTATAATAACGGCTTTTTTCTTCCGCAACAATAGTTGTGGCAGAGTTCAAACAACTCATTGTTTGTTTTTCTAATACCTTGTTATTTACTTGAATAGCTGCCATATATAGTATGTTGTAGTATCTGCAAATATAGGTAAAGTATTGAAATATTGTAGGATACTTCTAAAAATTATATTTCGGTGCGCTGCACCGTATGCGGTAGATACTTATTCCGCTACAATTATTTCTGTGCGCTGCACCTAAAAGCTGCATAGCAGCGTAATAGTTGTAGCGATGATTGCAACATGAAACGCAAGGTGCTGCGTACCGCAATAGTAAAAGTTGATTTTTTGTCTCGATGCAACACATAAGGGCGGAAAATATTTCGCCCCTACGTTCTTATTTCATGTGAACAGACCTAAAAATATCAATTTTCAATTAAACAATGTCGTTTCGGATCCTCTCAACGACGGGTTGCTGAGAGGAGCCGAATCCTTATTTTTAGGATAGTTCCCTCGTTTTATACATATTTTTGTAATTTTTTATCGAATGTAAAAACAGAATATTGTTCTTTTTTTGAATACCCAATAAGCAGGCAGTCCACAAAATCAAATGTGCTTGTAGCAAAAACGGTAAGTGCATGGCGCACAACTAAATCTTTCGCAACTATAATGTTAGCGGTATCTGCAATATCATGTAAGGTTTCGGCTATTACAGTTCGTCCCACGTTGTAAACTTTCAGTAATACATACACCACTTCGGCTATAACTTCAACAGGAATGTAGCAAGTAGTATGCAATAGTTGTTCTTCAACACTATCTGCCATTGTTTGATTGTCTTGTAAAATGTAACGCAAGATAGCGTTAGTATCAAGTAGTAGCATATTTTTCAACAATGTGATGTTCCCAAGCAGATGCTTCTTTTTGTAATAAAGCAGGATTGGCGTATTGTTTCAAACGCCCTTTTAGATTTGCTACTCGATGAATAGAACTTTTATCTAAGGGTACTGTAATTTCTTTCCCAAAATCATCGTCGGGGGCATTTACCCGAGAAACTATAAACACATAATTCCCTCTTTGAACAAAAACCTGTTCATTAATAGCCATATCAAAATATTTTTCTTGATTGCTGTTAAATTCTTTTGTACTTACTATGGTCATAAAAATATGTGGATAAAACTGCTTTTCGCAAATATACAATCCTTTCCCTGAAAAACAACTAAGGGCGGAAAATTTTCTATAAATAAGGGCGAAAGATATTTCGCCCCTACGTTCCTATTTCATATAGATATTCCGGTGCGTAATCGGCACCGTTAGCCCATTTAATGGTGTTCAACCCACTTCGGGGTTGAGGTGTAGAGTTGGCATTTTGTCCGTAAGCTGCGTTGCACTTGCATACGGTTATTCGTATTCAGCCCTCTCGGGCTATTCGATACCGTGTAGAGACGTAACTCGTTACGTCTCCCGCTGTTTCAAGCAAAACGCAGAAACTGTTTTTTTTTGCAAAAATTTTCAATTTTTAATTTTCAACTTTCAATTATTTCATGCTGTTCAACCCACTTCGGGGTTGAGGTGTAGAGTTGGCATTTTGTTCGTAAGCTGCGTTGCACTTGCATACGGTTATTCGTATTCAGCCCTCTTGGGCTATGATACAACAAACGTAGGGGCGGAAAATATTCCGCCCCTACGTTTGTTTGAACAAGGGGGCATGCCCCCTTGTTGATAACGGGTATGCCTCCTTGTTTATGCTTAATGCGTAACTAATACTTTAACCACTGTTTTACCGTGTCTATTCACATTGCTTACCAAATACACTCCCGGTGCCAATGGTAATTCTACAATATACGGATTGAACTGCGGTGCTACATTTTTCTCAAATTCCAATTTGCCGGTTATGGAATGAATGGTGATGCGATTGACAACCGTAGTGTCGGCAAACACACATTCCAAAGTGGTAATGCCATTGCTTGTGGTTTTGAATACTTCAAATGTTTTGTGCTCTCCTGTGTTGCTATATACCGGCACCACGTGTGAATAGGAATATTTTCCGTCAATATCGGTTTGTTTTAATCGGTAGTACGAAACGCCTGCAAGCGGCGCATAGTCTACATAGTTGTAGTATTGCGGCACTATCGTTGTGCCGGCACCTTGCACTTCGCCGAGAGCATCGAAATTTCTTCCGTTGTGCGAACGTTGCACGGTAAAGTAATCGTTGTTGGTTTCGGTAAGTGTGTTCCAATTAATGTCTACCTCTGTGCCGGTGTGTTTTGCTGTGAATGAGATGAGTTCTATTGGCATAGGAACATTACAGTCGGGATCTGATTCTGGACAAGGCATAACAGGAGAACCCTCTGTAGGAGTATCAATTACCCCATAGCCCCAATTTTTACCATCACCGATACCTTCAACACCATTTTCGTTAAGATGTGTTTGGCGTCCAACTTGCCCACCGCATAGTGAAATATAGTGATTGTTGTCTTGTTTTGTAGTAGCATCTTCAAATTCTTCATCTTTATACTGTGCAGGGTCAGAACACATACAAGGTATATTTAAGGTAGCCATGTGTGCTTCCAAGTCTGCTTGATCGTGTTTTCCAGTATATACATGAGCTTTTCCGTATGGATTGGAACCTCCATAATACATTTCCAAACCGTCAAGTACAAGAAAACCATCAATAAAAAC
>JAISIO010000071.1 GCA_031262005.1 Bacteroidales bacterium | reverse complement strand
CCTATTCGTGCCAAATTCATAGCCTCTTTCAAGGCATCACGGAAACGATACACCTGTAAAAGTTTTTCCATTTCTTGTTTTACGCTTTCAAATTCCGACAATGTTGCTTTGTCATAATCCGAAAATGTGCCACGAGCAGGAACTTTCCCTTCAAAATATTTATAAGTAAGTACCAAGGTGCGATTTACAAAATTGCCCAAAATAGCAACCAATTCATTATTATTACGTGCCTGAAAATCTTTCCACGTGAAATCGTTATCTTTTGTTTCGGGAGCATTTGCCGTAAGTACATAACGCAAGACATCTTGTTTGCCAGGAAAATCAGCCAAATATTCGTGCAACCACACAGCCCAATTTTTCGATGTTGAAATTTTATCGCCTTCCAAATTGAGGAATTCGTTTGCCGGCACATTTTCGGGCAAAATAAAACTTCCTTCGGCTTTCAACATTGCAGGGAACATTATACAGTGGAACACAATATTGTCTTTACCAATAAAATGCACCAACTTCGTATCCTCGGATTTCCACCATTTTTCCCAATCGTTGGGCAAGAGTTCAATAGTGTTGGAAATATAGCCGATAGGCGCATCAAACCACACATACAACACTTTTCCCTCGGCACCTTCCACAGGTACGGGTACGCCCCAATCCAAATCGCGAGTTACGGCACGAGGCTGCAAACCCATATCGAGCCAACTTTTGCATTGCCCGTATACGTTTGATTTCCATTCTTTGTGTTCTTTCAAAATCCACTCTTTGAGCCAGTCCTCGTGTTTGTTCAAAGGCAAATACCAATGTTTTGTTTCTTTCAATACGGGTGTTGTACCCGAAAACGTTGATTTCGGATTAATCAAGTCCAGCGGATTGAGCGAAGTTCCGCAGGCTTCACATTGGTCGCCGTAGGCATTTTCGTTTTTACAATGTGGACAAGTGCCTGTAATATAACGGTCTGCCAAAAATTGTTTTGCTTCTTCGTCGTAGTATTGTTCCGAAGTTTTTTCCACAAACTCACCCTTTTCGTACAGGTTTTTAAAAAACTCCGACGCAGTTTTTTTATGCGTTTCCGATGTTGTACGCGAATAAATATCGAAAGTAATTCCAAATTCTTCAAACGAATTTTTAATAATGTTGTGGTATCTATCCACCACATCTTGCGGCGTAATGCCTTCATTTTTAGCCTTTATGGTAATTGGCACGCCGTGTTCGTCCGAACCGCCAATCAACAACACTTCTTCGCCTTTCAAGCGCAAATAGCGAGCATAAATATCGGCTGGAACATATACTCCGGCTAAGTGTCCAATGTGTACCGGACCGTTGGCGTAAGGCAGAGCGGTTGTTATTGTTGTGCGTTTAAAGTTTGTCATTTTATTTCGATATTAGGATATTCAATAGATATTCAATTGAAATTTGAGACAACACAAGTTCATATCGTTGTACTCATATCATTTTTTGAGGAAGCAAAAATACGAATTAATTGATACTTCGACACACTCAATATTCTAAAAAGTAGTAAAAAATTGATTGATCTGTTTTTTGGGGGGGAGGAAAAGTTGAGGAGTTGGAGAAGTTAAAGGAGTTACGTTTTTTCATTCTTTCATTTCTAAATTCTTAAATTCCCATATTTTTAATTGATTTCACAAATTTGTATTATATTTGCATACAATTAAATACAAAAACAACATATTGTATGAAAAACACTGCATTAGTTCAATCGAAAGTTCCTTTGGAAATAAAAGAAAGTGCCGAAAGAATTTTGAATGATTTTGGTTTAGACATTTCTACGGCTATTCGTATGTTTCTGATTAAAGTAAAACAAACACAGTCAATTCCTTTTACAATTGGGTACAACAATCCGTCAAACGAATTTACCGACAATTTACTTGCTTTGCAAAAAGACATTGACAATGATACCAACGTATTGCATTTTTCCGACAATCAAGAGGGATTTGATTATTTAAAAAGTTTAATGAAATGAAGATAGAATATCACAAAAATTTCACTAAACAATTTGAAAAACTCAGAAAACGAGAACAAGAAGGAGTAATTATTGCTTTGCAAGTATTTAAAAAAGACCCATTTGCAAGTCAATTACGAAATCATCAATTACAAGGGAATTTATCACAATTCCGTTCTATCAGTGTTGGCGGCGATTTGCGGCTTCATTATTACGAAAAGACCCCTAATCACATTGTTGTTGTATTTGTTGCAATAGACTCACATTCACAATTATACAGATAACCATGACCACATTTCCCACATTTTTACAATCAGGCGACATCGTTGCCATAGTTTCGCCTTCGGGACCTATCGACGTTTCGTATATCGACAAAGGCAAAGAAATCCTCGAAAGTTGGGGTCTGCAGGTGTGGACAGCTCCACACGTGTGTGCTCGTCATGGCGTGTTTGCCGGCACCGACGAAGAGCGTTCCGCCGATATGCAAGCTGCGCTTAACAGTCAGGAAATTCGCGCAATATTTTGTTCGCGAGGAGGGTATGGCGCAATCCGCATTGTGGAACAACTCGATTATACGGCATTTTTGCAAAACCCGAAATGGATTATAGGTTTTAGCGATATTACCGTTTTTCACTCCAAAATAAATACTCTTAGCGTGGCAAGTATTCACGGTGCAATGCCGAAAAATTTTGAGACAATTCATGCCGAGTCGCTGCAATCGTTGCGCAACGCAATTTTTGGCACACGAAAAAATATTGAATGGCAAGCAAACAATTGCAATAAATTGGGCTGCGCACAGGGGCGATTAGTCGGCGGAAATCTATCGGTATTGTATAGCATTCGTGGGCTTTCGCTGGAATACGATTACCGCAACGCCATACTTTTTATTGAAGATTTGAACGAATATGTGTACCATATTGATAGAATGCTGCAAAATCTGAAACTTGCTGGCATACTGTCACAGCTTGCAGGCTTAATTGTGGGTGGAATGACCAATATGAAACAAGGTGTTGATACCTACGGAATGTCAATTGAACAACTGATTACCGACACGTGCAAAGAATATGATTTCCCCATCGCTTTCGATTTCCCTTCGGGGCATGGAGCCGAAAACGAAGCCTTTGTTATAGGACAAAGCTATTCGTTACGTATTGATAAAGACAAAGCGAAATTATCTGTCAAAGAAGATATTTTTCTTACTCACGCTTAGTGCCACTCCGTAAATTATTTTTACCTCAGGCGGAAAAATTCCCATACGCAATGCGGCTTGCCCTGCCGAATACAATATTCTGTTGTCAATACGATTGTCCATAGCCACACTTACTGCCGAGCCAAGAGCAATACCCAAATCGCCGGGATTAAACACGCACGGAATGTGCGGTTGTTTCCGTTTTGCGTCACAATTTTCAAATCCGCACATACCGCACAGTTTCAATCCCATAGGTTCTAACGCAGTACCTAAAAGCACCAACGCATCGGCGTTTTCAAGATTGCGAGCATCGCGTTCAAAACTGGGCAGCGAAAATTCTTTGGCTAAGGAACGCATTTGTTCAATTACCGCCTGTTTATCTTCATCTACAACTATGCACGTATGCAAGTGCGAAATTCCTCGTCCTTTGGGAGCCGTAATTGCCGCCGTTACCATTAATTGCGCTACGTTTAGCACCGTTTGGCGGATTATTGTTTGTTCGTTGAGTGTTGTCATAATACTGTGTGTTTATAAATCTAATTCTTTGAAAATTTTGTACATTTCTGTTATTCCTTCTTGAATATTTTCAAATACAAATTGTTTGTTTTCTGTATTTTCTATTGCTGTTGGTAGATATTCATATAATTTTTGATAAATGTTTTTTCGTGAGTTTTTGTAGTATTTTTCTGTCTTTTCATAATCAGGCAAATATTTTTTTAGCGATTTTTCCAACTGTTCGTATGTTTCAAAATGTTTTGATGTCGCTTCGAAATGTTGTAAAAACCAAAATTCCAAACAAGGATTATTGACAATAATAGTTATATTTTTGCTTTTCTTACATCTATCATACAATTCTTGAAATTCTTGCAAAAGAGTTTTATTCCCCTTTTTGGTCTCGCGAGTTTCTTTCAGAATTGTGTCAAAATCAATAATCCAAAATACTTTTTCACTTGTTTTTGAAAGTTCCTTAACCAAAATGTGTTGATCTTTAAGTTTCTTATTTTGTGGTAATTTGGGATTAAAAGAAAAGTTTACATTCTTTTTTCCTCTCACCTTTTCTTCCATTTTTTGCAAATACCAAAGCTCACACTTGCCATCAACCACAAATGAGATAACAGGTTTTAAGTTTCTTTTCGCTTGTCGAAAATCATTATTTTTCTTCATAGCTTTCAGCATCAATGTAATAATCACTTAAATTAGGTACGCCTCCTAATTTCCCCATTTTGTAGGCATTTAAAATATTTGTCGTATTGCGAATTATCGATGAATCAAAATCGGAGAGTGAATACAATTCTGTGGCGCAATGGTCATTATCTTTATCGGTAATCCAAATAACATCGGGACGGAAAACATCCTTATCGTTCAGAATTTCACGATTATGCGTAGTTGCTATAATTTGTGATTTCTTAGAATTTGTCAAAAATAACAGCAAAAAATGCTGAAATAAATCGGGGTGTAAAGACGATTCTAATTCGTCAATTGGCAACAAAATCGAATTAGTAATCAATTTACTTAAAAGGCAAGCAAAGGTGTAGTATCGCTGTGTTCCAAGCGATTCCGATTCAAAATCTAAATAATATTTTCTGCCGTTCACGTCGTGTTCAAAGATTATTGTAAGAGGATCTACATCAGCCGATTTTAATCCTTTTTCAAATATCCATTTTGCTATCTTCGGAGTGTCTCTTTGAAATTCATTAAATTCGCTATCCGGAATATTGGTGAATGACTTTATAAATTTAAAAAAATCAGTATCTTCTTTTATCTCAAAATTTGAAATATTAAAATCGGCTTTTTTTAAGATTTCAATGATTGTGTTTTTCTCTGTTTCATCAATATTCCTTCCATATTCAACAAACTCTAATGACTGAGAATTTGGATAAATTAACTGCCCTACGTAATTTTTAAACCAATCTATTGTATCTTTCAATTCTTTTAAAACAACGTTTATTTTTAAAAAACCACCCAAAACAGTGTTATTCCAAAGCGTTATATTTTCAAATTGTTGTTCGGTTACTTTGTCTATTTTAACTTTATTGCCAAATAGTATGTTGGATACTTGTTTTTCTGCATCGGTTGTGCGACTAAAAACAGTAGATTTTCGCGGATTATACGCAAATAATTCTTCTTGAACAATCGCCTTGGCATTTAATTCAACTTTATAACGGTAGCGCACATTATTTTGTATAAACTCTATTTCAAAAATGGTGTTTTCTTTTGGGGTATTTTCATCGAAAAGAAAGGGTTTTAGGTCAAAAGTTTCTGTTTTTTTGCTTTTAGGATTCAAAACAAGTGTTCGCAAAAAATCCAATGCTTTTAAAATCGTGGTTTTTCCCGAAGCATTTGCACCATAAATCAGTCCTACTTTGAGCAACCGCAAACCATTTGCGGTAATCACATAATAATCTTCCAAATGCTTAGAGTTGTCGGCTTCAAACGAAAGTGTCTGTTTATCTTTTATTGAGCAAAAATTTTGAATGCTAAAATTTACTAACATATTGCGGTGAATTTGTAAATGATTTACAAAAATAGCATAATAATACAATAAATAACATATTTTACATTCATATTTTGCAAAAACCATATATCTTCATTTAATCACAAGATTTTTCTTTGCATAGTAATTTTCATAGCTTTCAACAAATAATTAACAATTAATAATTACCGATTAATAATTATTGCTATTTTTGTCCCCTATTTTTACTCAGATATATTGTATATGATACAAATAACTTTTCCCGATAACAGTATAAAAGAATTTGAAAAAGGAAGTACTCCTTTGCAAATTGCCGAAAAAATCAGTCCCCAATTAGCCCGCGAAATTGTTGCCGCTACGGTAAATTCCGAGGCGTGGGACATTACCCGTCCAATTACCGAAAATGCCACGCTGCAACTGCATAAATTTGAAAGCAAAGAAGGCAAACACGCATTTTGGCACTCATCTGCCCATCTTATGGCTGAGGCATTGCAGGAATTGTATCCGGGCATAAAATTCGGAATTGGTCCCGCTATCGAAAACGGTTTTTACTACGATGTTGATGCCGGCGATCGTGTGATTGCTGAAAAGGATTTGGCAACAATTGAAAACAAAATGCTTGAATTAGCTCGACAAAAACAACCGTTTACACGCAAAAATGTGAGTAAACAAGAGGCTTTGGATTATTTTTCGGCAAAAGGAGAAATATATAAAGTTGAGTTAATCAACGATTTAGACGACGGAACAATTACCTATTACACACAAGGTGATTTTACCGATTTATGCCGTGGTCCGCACATTGCAAATTCGGAAATTATAAAAGCGGTGAAATTACTCAACGTTGCCGGGGCATATTGGCGAGGCGACGAAAAACGCAAGCAATTAACCCGTATTTACGGTATTTCCTTCCCTAAAAAGAAAATGCTTGACGAATATTTAGAACTGCTTGAACAAGCAAAATTACGTGACCACCGAAAGATAGGCAAAGAAATGGAATTGTTTATGTTTTCACAACGAGTGGGACAAGGATTGCCTATGTGGCTACCCAAAGGAACGCTTTTACGCGAACGTTTGGAGCAATTTTTGAAAAACGTGCAACGTAAACACGGTTATTCACAAGTAATGACACCTCACATAGGTCAAAAAGAACTCTATGTAACTTCGGGACATTATGCAAAATACGGTAAAGATTCGTTCCAACCCATTCACACACCTGCCGAGGGTGAAGAATTTTTGTTGAAACCAATGAACTGCCCACATCACTGTGAAATTTATAAATTTAAGCCACGCTCATATAAAGATTTGCCTTTGCGTTTGGCAGAATTCGGAACAGTATATCGTTACGAGCAAAGTGGCGAACTGCACGGTCTGACTCGTGTGCGAGGATTTACACAAGACGATGCGCATATTTTTTGCACACCCGAACAATTGAAAGAAGAATTCTGCAAAGTAATTGATATTATTTTCCACATATTCAAAGCGTTGGATTTCAAAGAGTTTGAAGCACAAGTTTCGTTGCGCGACAAATCGAATACCGAAAAATATATAGGCAGCGACGAAAATTGGGAAAAAGCCGAACGAGCAATCATAGAAGCAGCTGCCGAAAAAGGTTTGGAAACTATTGTTGAATATGGCGAAGCGGCGTTTTATGGTCCAAAACTCGACTTTATGATAAAAGACGCCATTGGTCGCCGTTGGCAACTCGGCACCATACAAGTGGACTACAATTTGCCCGAACGTTTTGATTTGGAGTACATTGGATCCGATGATCAACGTCATCGTCCGGTAATGATACATCGTGCGCCTTTTGGTTCTATGGAACGATTTGTGGCTGTTTTGATAGAACACACCGGCGGAAAATTCCCTTTGTGGCTCACTCCCGAACAAGCGGTAGTGATACCTGTGAGTGAAAAATATAACGATTATGCGAAAAAAGTTTTGAATTTGCTAAATAATTCCGATATTCGCACCCTCGTAGACGAACGAAACGAAAAAGTAGGTAAAAAGATACGTGACAATGAATTAAAACGTATTCCATACCTTATAATTGTTGGCGAAAACGAAGCTAATGATGGAACTATTTCGGTGAGAAAACAAGGCGATGGCGATAAAGGAGTTATGAAAACAGAAGATTTTATAGCACAATTCAAGCAAGAAGTACAAGAAATGATGAACACATATAACAGTTGAGGGATTTAAAAATCTAACAACAATACAGTAATTAACTCAAATTTTTAAGTCTCATATATAATTAAATAACGAAAAAGTCCAATATGGCAGATGAATTAGCAAAAATTAAAATCAATCAGAGTATTCGTGCTCGCGAAGTGCGTTTGGTGGGAGACAATGTGCCGCAAGGCGTGTTTTCTATAGCCGAAGCACTACGTATAGCCGACGAAAAGGAATTAGACCTTGTAGAGGTTTCTCCCAATGCCGAACCGCCTGTGTGCCGTGTGGTTGATTTTCAAAAATTCTTGTACGACCAAAAAAAGAAACAAAAAGAGCTAAAAGCAAAATCGGTAAAAGTAGTGGTTAAAGAAGTACGTTTCGGACCAAATACCGACGACCACGACTATTTGTTTAAGTTGAAACACGCTCAAAAATTTATAGAAGAAGGCGCAAAAATAAAAGCATACGTGTTTTTCAAAGGTCGTTCGATTTTATACAAAGAACAAGGCGAAGAAGTGTTGAGACGCTTTATTACCGACTTGGAAGATATTGCAAAAGTTGATCAAGAGCCTCGTTTGGAGGGTAAGCGCATGATAATTATGCTAAGCCCTATACCAAAGAAAAGATAATGCTTCAAATTAGTTCTGCAACCGCAGCGAAAAATAAGAAATTTATAAATGTTTAACTATAAAAGTGAATTAAAATGCCTAAAATGAAAACTAATTCCAGCGCGAAAAAACGTTTTACGATTACCGGCTCTGGAAAAATTAAGCGAAAAAAAGCGTTTAAACGTCACATTTTAACAAAAAAAGAGACCAAACAAAAACGAAATCTTGGTCACGATTCAATTGTTGATAAAGCCGACGTGAAAAATGTGAAACACATGCTTGCAATGTAATTGAGAAATTACGAAAAAATTATTAAAAAAAGTAAA
Organism: Bacteroidales bacterium; assembly: GCA_031262005.1. Classification (GTDB taxonomy): domain Bacteria; phylum Bacteroidota; class Bacteroidia; order Bacteroidales; family UBA1715; genus WQTX01. The sequence goes on along the minus strand of JAISIO010000071.1, from coordinate 20,095 downwards.
AAACACAATGAACGAGCCTACTAAGAATTGACACAAAGTCGATCGCTCATCATTAAAAACAGGTAAAAGTTATGCCAAGATCAGTAAACAACGTGGCGTCGAGAGCACGCCGAAAAAAAATCATGAAACAAACCAAAGGATACTTTGGTGACAGAAAAAATGTGTACACAGTTGCAAAAAATGCCTTAGAAAAAGGGTTGTTATACGCATACCGTGATAGAAAAACAAAAAAACGTAATTTCCGTGCACTTTGGATACAACGTATCAACGCCGAAGTACGCAAATATGGAATGAATTATTCTCAATTTATGGGAGCTATAATTAAAGCCGACATAAAATTAAATAGAAAAGTACTTGCCGACTTAGCTATGAACAACCAAGATACGTTCAAAGCTATTGTGATGACGGTAAAAAAATAATATATTCGACTCATTAATTGAGACGAAACAGAAAAGCGGAGGAAGAATTTTCTCCGCTTTTTTCGTTTCTACATAGAGTCTGCAATGCAAGCAAAAGAGAGGCTACAAGCGCCTAAATTTGAGTGTTGCCATTCTAAATTTTTCTCATGGACACTGTGAGTTTAAAAAGAAAATCATTATAGATTGTTTTGAAACTTTTTTACTTTTTTTTATCTGCGATACGGAAATTTCATATATTTACCGAATATAAAATTTCAAGACCATGAGTAACTATATCGTATTAGTAAAACAAGTCCCCGATATTTCGCAAATCACCGACAATGCATTTAACCCCGAAACCGGCACACTCATACGCAGCAAACTTGCTAATGTAATTAACGACCTCGATGCGCAGGCGTTGGCGTTTGCCCATCAAATGCGTAAACTTAAAAATGATGACACAGGCAAAATTATAGCGGTTTCTATGGGTCCTCCAATGGCTGACGAAGTATTGAAATATAGCGTAAGCCGCTGTGCAGACATGGCAGTATTGCTTACCGACAGACTTTTAGGTGGTGCCGATACTGTTGCTACGGCAAATCCATTGGCATTTACAATTCGTAAAATTGTAAAAGAATTGTTGGACGATTCCGACGACTATTACATAATTACCGGAATGCAGTCTGTTGATGGCGATACGGCGCAAGTGCCTGCACAAATTGCTCAAGAATTGAATATTAGCTGCATTGCGTATGCAACCGATGTGGCGTATACAAATGAGCGATTTGAATTTACCTCAATTATTACCGGCGGTAGTCAAACAGTAGTAGCAAAAAAAATGCCGATAGTGGTAACTGTTGCCAAATACGAATATCCTCTTTTTGCTCAATTTGCCTTAACTCGCAAAGCAAACGAAGCTCAAATTATTACATGGGGAGCTGCCGATATTAACGCTACACAAATAGGTTCAAAAGGTTCCAAAACACAAGTAACAAGGGTATTCCCACCTGACAAAACTACTCGATTGTGCCAACAAGTTGACGTAACTGAATTAGCTACAATTATTGTGCACCTATTCAAACAAGAACATCAGAAACAACAAGACGGCGACGAAAAGGCACCTCATTATATGCTTCCCGAACGCCGCAACAGTCTTTTTGACCGTAGTTACGAGGCTCTTGTAGCTGATAGCGAAGCTTTTAAATTATTGGGAACAGCGTTGGAATCACACGGAGTTACCGACATAGAAAGCATAAATGAAGAACTAACGACAACATTAGTTACCGAATTGGAAAAATCGCTACATAAAAAACAAGTAGAAGAAATGCTTTCGGCACTAAAAATCCGCACGCCAAAATACACCGGCGATGTATGGGTTGCTGCCGAATGCGACGACGATACTGTTATCCCATCAACTTTTGAACTGATTGGCAAAGCATGCGATTTGGCAGATTCACTCGAAGTAAAAGTGGGCGTGATTATTGCCGGCGAAAAAGTAGAACACCATGCCAAAGAATTGATTGCCGCCGGAGCCGATATAATTTATACCGTGGAAAATCCTCTGCTCAAAGAATTTGACCCGATTGCCTACGAAAAAGTTTTCTCGGAGACAATCAAAACATATCGTCCGCAAATAGTATTGTATGCCGCTACTCCCCAAGGGAGGGCTTTAGGACCAATGGTTTCGTACAATTTAGGCTGTGGCTTAACTGCCGATTGTACATCACTTGATATAAAAGACCGCAGTAAAAAAGGAGATATTGCCGTATTGTTGCAAACTCGCCCTGCGCTTGGGGGAAATGTAATGGCAACAATTTGCACTGTAAACTCCGATATTCAGATGGCTACCGCACGTCCCGGTGTTATGAAACGTATTCCCGCCGACAATAGCCGCACGGGTGAAGTTATCAGTTGTGCTGCATCTATTACCAAAAACGATATTAGTTTGGAAATTATTAAAAAAGAGAAATCGCACGGAAAAATCAACTTCGATGTTCCTATAATTGTTTCGGGCGGCAAAGGACTACGAAGCAAGCAAAGCTACGAAACTCTGTTGAACGATTTGAGTGCGAGTTTGCAAAGTAAACTTGAAGTTGCAGTTGAAAAAGGAGCTTCGCGCACCGCTGTTGAACAAGGTTTTACCGAACGAGTTCGTCAAATAGGACAAACGGGAACTGCTGTTGCGCCCAAATTATATATAGCATTGGGAATAAGCGGAGCTATTCAACACATGATTGGCGTGGCAAACGCCGAAACAATTGTAGCTATAAATAACGACCCCTCGGCATCTATTTTTAAACAGAGTGATTATTATCTGGTTGGAAACGTAGAAGATATTGTGCCGCAATTGGTTGAGGCTATTGCGAATGTACTCTAACAGTGAGACGCCCTAATTGTAACCTAATCATATAAACAAAACAATGGAAAATAAAAATTACAATATAGTAGATGTCCTGATAGTAGGAGCAGGACCTGCAGGACTTACAGCTGCCGCAACAATAAAAAAACGCAAACCCGAACTAAGCGTATGTGTTATTGATAAAGCTCACGCAGTGGGCAATCACAACCTATCGGGAGCAGTATTGGAACCACAGGCACTTCACGAATTTTTAAATTATATTGATACGAATTTACTCGCATCGGACGAAGCAAAAACTATCCTTGAACGCACTGTTACACAGGATAATATCAATTTTTTTACATCAAAACGCCTTGTTCCTATGCAGTCCTTGGTACACTTGGCAAAAATACTGGGCTTTAATATCGGAGCAATGTCTCACAAAGGAGATTATATTGTTTCTATTTCGCAACTTACGAAATGGTTTGCAAAAATTGCGGCATCTGTAGGCGTTGAAATTTTACATGGTTTTAGCGTAAGCGAAATAGTGTGGGACAAAATTACAAAAACCGCTACCGGAGTACGCTTAGTAGACCAAGGTTGGAACAAAGAAGGCGAGAAACAACAAAATTTCATTGCAGGAGAGGTAATTACGGCAAAATATGTGATTCTTGCCGAAGGAGTAGATGGAACAGTAACACGGGATTTAATTCAAAAAGCCGGTTTAACACGCGAACATGAACCATTGTTTTCAATAGGAGTGAAAGAATTAATACAAGTATCACCCGAACAATATGAAAAATTCACTAAAAACCGGGTTGTCCACGCTCTTGGCTATCCTATTTTCAAACCATTCACGGGTTTAGATATGTTTGGCGGAGGTATTATGTATCCTTACGACGACAATTGCATTGCCGTAGGAATGATTGTGGGTTTGGATTGGAAAGAAAAAGATTTTAATCCGCAAGATGCGTTGGCACTGTTTAAAGAACACAAGTTTGTAAAACAATTTATAGAAAACGGTACGATTGTAGAAACCGGCGCAAAAATGATTCCCGAGGGTGGTTATAGGGCAATTCCTCGCAATCCCGAAACAAATGCTATTGGTTGTGGAAATATAGTTATAATAGGCGACAGCGCAGGGTTAGTCAATATGATAAAAATCAAAGGCTTGCACAATGCAATTCGTTCGGGCATGATAGCGGCACAAACGCTGACTCACAGCAGCGTAGTAAGCACATTTTCAGGAAATTACACGAAAGAATTGGAATCGTCACCGGTAATGAAAGAAATGCGAAAAGCGCAAAATTTCCGACAAACCGTAGCAAAATTCGGCAATTTGATAGGAATGCCGCTTTCTATTTTAGGGAATTTATTGCCGAAATACGACATAGAAGCCGATTATAAAACAATGACTTCTAAAAAATATAAGCTCAAAGGCGATAAAACTTTTGATAAAGCAAACTTTACCGCATTGGCTTTAATTGAACACAGAGAAGAGCAACCTTCGCATTTGAAAATTCTCAATGCAGAAGCGTGTAAGGAATGTGCCGAAAAATTCAACCAACCGTGTGTGGTATTTTGCCCTGCCGGGGTGTATGAAGACATTCACGGCACGCTGAAACCCGCCAACGCATCGAATTGCTTACACTGTAAAACCTGTCAGCGCAAATGCCCATACGACAACATTCGCTGGACTGTGCCCGAAGGGGGTGGCGGACCACGCTATAAACGTATGTAATGTTTTGTTGCTCTGCGTAACAATCCGATTGCTATCCAAAATTTCGCAAAAATCTTGATTTACGATAAAAAATGGTGTAATTTTGCATTTCAAATGCAAAATTACACCATAAACATATAATGCTATGATACGCAGAAATATAGAGCCGGTTTTGAATGCGCTTTTACAGAAATTCCCTGCGGTAAATATTACCGGACCTCGTCAATCGGGTAAAACTACCTTAGCAAAAAATCTGAATGGCGACTATAATTATTTATCATTAGAAAACCCTGATACTCGTTTGTTTGCCGAAAGCGACCCACGAGGTTTTTTGCGTTCGGCAGGCGAAAAATTTATTTTAGATGAAGTGCAGTATGTGCCTCAACTTTTTTCGTATTTGCAAGAAATTTTGGATAATACAAAAGAGAACGGAAAGGTTATTTTACTTGGCTCTCAGAGTTTTTTAATGAATCAACATATTTCACAAAGTTTGGCGGGCAGAGTGGCTTCACTCAAATTGTTGCCTTTGTCGTATTCCGAACTAAAATCGGTTAATCAAGATATAGTTCGAGAGGAAAGTCAAACTATTGATGCTGTGCTTTTTCATGGCGGTTATCCTCGTTTGTTTAACGAAAAAATCGAACCTATTTACTTCTTTCCCAATTATATAGAAACGTATGTGCAGCGCGATGTTCGTTTGCTCCGAAACATTGAAAACCTCAACACGTTTGTTCGTTTTATAAAACTGTGTGCCGGACGAATCAGCAACATTCTCGATATTTCTTCGCTTGCCAACGATGCAGGCGTATCGGTAAACACCGCAAAGGCATGGCTTTCGCTTTTAGAGGCAAGTTATATTGTGTATTTTGTGCAGTCTTTTTCGGGCAACGTCAATCGTAGAATGATAAAATCGCCCAAATTGTATTTTTATGATACGGGGTTGGCGTGTTCGCTGCTGAATATTGAGCAGGAAAAACAATTGGAGACATTTTATTTGCGAGGTGCATTGTTTGAGAATTTTGTTTTTTCGGAACTTATAAAATGGCGGTTTAATGCTGGCTTACCTGCCAATTTCTATTTTTTGCGCGATTCCAAAGGAGTGGAAATTGATTGTGTGCAGGAATTGCCCGAAGGTATGCGTTTCGTTGAAATAAAATCATCGGAAACGCTGTCGAAAGACCATATACGAAACATTGCTTTATTGAAAGGATTATTTCAGAAAACCGAAAATTACGTCGTTTATTCAGGACAAAATATTGCTGATTTTCATAGTGTGCAATTTGTCAATTGGCACAATATGGAAATTCTGAATGGGAAAATGATGTAATTTTGCATTTGGAATGCAAAATTACACTATTAATACACAACACTCTGACACATAAAGGCTGTCAAAATGTTACAAGAACTAATTTCGGTATATTATCGTAGGCTCATTTTCCGCTGCCTATCTCTCACTTCGTAAATCCGTTCAATAATATCTGCTACGTGTAATCCATCTAATAGGTTCGTTGTAATTTCGCCTGTGCCGGAAAGCGTTGCCACCACATTTTCTATCACAGAGCGGTGATTTTGCGCCGAACCTTTATAAAGTCCATAATCATGCGGCGGGTTCGCTGGTGCAAGTTCCGGAATTTCGTAATCACATATATGGCAATATGTTACTTCGTTCATATACTGTCCGGAAACTTTTACCGTTCCTTTTGAGCCTATAATTGTGATGCTACTTTCAAAATTAGTATCCCATACCGAAGTTGAATAATTCAAACAGCCCATGCCGCCGTTCACAAAATTGAATGTTACCATACCGCTATCCTCAAAATCGGTTAGATTGTGATGATTGAAATCGGCAAAATTCCCTTTAATATTAGTAATATCGCCAAAAAGCCAATACATAATATCAATAAAATGAGAGAATTGGGTAAAAAGCGTTCCTCCGTCTAACTGTGCCGTGCCGTGCCAATTGCCTTGTGTATAATAGCGTTCGTCACGATTCCAATAACAATCGAGTTGCACCATAAAAATATCGCCAAGCACCACATTGTGGCACAATTCCTTCATCCACACCGCAGCAGGCGAATAACGGTTTTGCATCACGCAGAATACGTGGCGAGAAACTTCCTGTGATTTCACTACTATGCGTTCGGCGTCTTTTTTTGAAAGTGCAATAGGTTTTTCTAGTACTACGTGTTTCCCTGCATCCAAGGCTTGAATTGCCTGTTCGCAATGGCAACCATTTGGCGTGCAAATGTTTATAACATCTATATCAAGGTGTGCATTCAGCACATCGTTCATACTACTAAAAAACGGTTCCTGAATATTGGTCAATCCTACTTCTTCCGGCGGCAAAATATCGCACACGGCAACTAATTTGGCGTTATTGGTATCTCTGATTATTTCAGCATGGCGTTTTCCAATATTTCCTTGTCCGATTATCGCAAACTTTATCATATATTCAAATTCTTCCGGACTAATTATAAGAGCAACAGTATATTACGATATAAATGTAGGCGCAGCTGCCGGAGCTTTTCCTTTAATCACTCGGTGATAATAGGCATACGTCATTGGCAATGATTGTGTTTCAAATTTTTCAGCATCAATCATTTCTCCAAAAAATACGGTGTAATTTTCTATTTCAATACTATTGACCACACGACACGCAAGATAGGCGCATGCACCGGTTTTCAATATAGGCAAACCATTAGTAGATAATTGGTAATCACTGGAAGTAAATTTATCCTTCGAACGGCTCGATTGAAATCCGAAAACACCAATATCTTTAGCGGTAGCCTCTTCGCTCAAAATAGAGAGCGCAAAACTGCCGGTTTTTTTGATACACTCATTAGTGTAATTACTGCGATTGACGCACACGGAAATAATAATAGGTTCCGACGATACTTGCATGGCGGTATTAATAGTACAACCTACAAAGCGTTCTCCGTCTTTGGAGCTGATGATATACATACCATAAGTAAGGTCGCGCAATACGTTTTTGTTCATTTTTTTTAATGGTTAATGGTTAGTGATTAGAGTGTAGTGATTAGAGTATAGTTATTAGTTATCTATTCACTACACTCTACACTCTATTCTCTATTTTCTCCGCTATTTGTAATCCAAGTGCATAACATTCTTCATACTTTTCGGCTTTCAAGGCTTGTTTTTCTTCTGCAGAACCTACAATGTTCCATTGTAATTTTTCTGCCCAAGGGAGCATAGTTTTTACACTCACGCCAGCCCATGTGCACGAACCGAAGGCTGCAAAAATGCGATTTTTTATTGCCCGCGCTTCTATTTTGTGCAGCAACAGTGCCACTTGAGGGAACAATTCGTTCATATACGTGGGCGAGCCTATCACCAACGCCGAATATTTGAACACATCGGCAAGAATAAACGATGCATCGGTTTTTGAGACATCATGCAACACAATGTCTTTTACACCGCCTGCAGAAATTCCTGCGGCAATGGCTTCTGCCATGTGCTCGGTATTGCCATACATGGAACCGTAGGCTACTACTACGCCTTTCACAAGTGGTTCGTAACGGCTGTACATATCGTAAAAATTTATTACTTTTTCCCGTTCTTCCGTCCACACCGGACCATGAGTGGAACAGAGCATGGTAATTTCCAAACCGTCAAGTTTTTTTAACGCATTTTGCACAGGTACGCCGTATTTTCCTACAATATTGGCATAATATCGGCGCATTTCTCCCCAAAATTTATCCAAATTCATAGTAGTGTCAAGTACTCCTCCGTCCAAAGCTCCAAAGCAACCGAAGGCATCGCCTGAAAAGAGTATTTTTTCTTGTTGATGGTACGTCATCATAGTTTCAGGCCAATGCACCATAGGCGTTAAGAAAAATTGCAATGAAGTTTCGCCCAACTGTAGTGTTTCTCCGTCCTTCACTTCAAGCAAATTATCAATTACACCGTAGTAACCCTTCAACATATCGAACGTTTTGGCATTGCCTATAATTTGAATATTGGGGAATTGTTGGCGTATTAAACGAATAGAACCCGAATGATCGGGTTCCATGTGGTTGATTATAAGATAATCTATCTTTCTTCCTTTGATTGCAGTTTCTATTTTTTGTAAAAAAATATCGAAATAACAAGCATCAACCGTATCGACGAGTGCAATTTTTTCATCGACAACCAAATATGAATTGTACGAAACGCCATAGGGCAACGGCAATTGATTTTCAAAAAGTGATTTACGGCGATCGTTCACGCCAACGTAGTGTACCGAATTTGAGATTTTTAGGGTTTTCATATTTTTTAGACTATTAGACACAAGACTTTTAGATACAAGACTTATAGACACAAAACCATTAGATTTCTGTCTTTCGTCTAATGGTCTTGTGTCTATAAGTCTAAGGTTTTATTCCTGCGGCTCGAAGCTATCTTTATCTACGCCACACACAGGACAACTCCAAGTATCAGGAATATCTTCAAACGCTGTTCCTGGCGCAATGCCACTGTCGGGATCGCCTACTTCGGGGTCGTATACATAACCGCATACGCTACAAACATATTTTTTCATACTGAAATAGAATTAATGATTAATGATTATTTTTTGTAAATATGGGATTTTATTTTAAAATAATGACATAATCCGCCCAATTTATTACGTCTTTTTTTCAATGATTTTCGCAAATGTGATTGTATAGCAGGTTTTTATTGCACTTCAAAATGCCCGCCATTCGGGTGTTTGACGACTCTGCTGCAATCGCAGGTTTCAAAATCATTGCTTTCCACCCACTCCATAGTATATTGATTAGAGTGATACCACGTGCGCACGGCAGCTTTGAATTTTTGGCGATTTTTAAAACCCTCATTCACATAGTGCCAATATGCGCAGTAACCGCAACCGTCTTTATCGAATGAAACTCCGAGAAGTTCAAATGTAGGAATGTTGTGTATTATTTCGGAAAGTGCGCTGAATGCTATGTCGGCTATCGTGTAATGATAGCCCAAATTCGGAACAATAGCGGCTGTTTGCGTAGTGTCGTCAAGTTTATCTATCAATGCTTCTATTGCATTATCTCGTAACATTACAACCTTCCAAAACAGCACATCGCCGCAGGCAGAAAGGTTGCCATTAATGCCATATTCACCAATATACGGCATTTCTTTTACAAATCGCAAACTATCAACTTGCTGAACAACTGCATATAAATCTCTCTTCATGTATTGTCCACAGGTTAGAAGTTCGTCTATGAATTTTTGAACGGAAGGTGTTATTTTTTTCTTGTGTATTTTTTCTTCTTTACCCCATTTTCTGAACGTTATAGAATTGGCGAACGTAATGATATACGATGTGTCGGCAAAATACTGTTGTTCGTATTGTGCTAATTCGGCTGTCAGTATTTTACAATCTATTCTCACAATTGTATCGTTATACAAGTATAATTCTTGTTTTACCCACTCAAGCTCATTATTGTCATCTGCATTTGCATTGATGTACACTAACTTTCCATCAAAAAAATAGCCTGCAACAGCAATTCCGCATGAATGCATATCTACTAAAGAAATTTTCACAAATTGGGATTTATTTTGATTGATAAACGACACATATTCGGCAACTTCTTTTTCATTCAAAGTATTGGTTTGCGCACATACATTGCTATGCACCAACACACATAATACGGTTATAAACAATAATTTCTTCATGTTTTCGATTTATTACAGAATAAGGCTACGCAAAGCAACTTACAAAAATACATTTTAATTCAAATTTTTTAGATTGTGAATTAAATTATATCTTTGCAGCCACGTAATCATAGAGGACACTGTTTTGAGTACTGCAAACCACTCAACAGCAGTGCTCTGACTACGCCACTAAATTTTATGCATGATAAAAAATTTACTCACTCGAACTTGTACCGGAATTGTCTATGTGTCGCTCATAATGATAGCGTTATACAGCTACGCATGGATTTTTTACACCGTTTTTGCCGTAATCATGTTCTGCATTTTGAAAGAGTTTATTGCAATGATGGCTCTTAAAAATCATGCCGTGCGTGCACTCCCTGCCTATATTTTTTCATTAGCACTTTTCACTCTCTCCTGCGGTAATGTGTGTTACGGTTGGAATGTGCCCTATTCGTTTGTGGCAATTCCTATAATTATTGTGCTATGCGTGTGGCAATTGTTCCGAAAAAACGAAAATCCGTTTGATGCAATAGCATACACAGTATTCGGCGTGCTCTATGCAGCCCTGCCTTTTTGTTTACTCATACACATTATAGGCGGTAGTAGTGAAATGCTTCCTGCGGCGCAATTACACATCGCAGCCCTTATGTTTGTGTTGATATGGAGCAACGATACCTTTGCCTATTTGTGGGGAATTAGCGTAGGAAGGCATAAATTATTCCCTCGCATTTCGCCTAAAAAAAGTATTGAAGGCTTCGTCGGCGGGCTACTTTCAACGGTGATTCTTGCATTTTTTATAACCAAATTTATAGAAACTCCGCTCAGTGCATGGCAATGGACAGGTGCGGCAGTAGTTATTGTGCTTGCATCTACGTTTGGCGATTTATTTGAATCAATGCTCAAACGATATAGCGGAGTGAAAGATTCAGGGACACTGCTTCCCGGTCATGGCGGTTTTTTAGACCGATTTGATAGCGTACTTTTTAGTATTCCAACTTTTTATATATATTTGCAGATTATACAATTTTTCTAAAACCCGCATTGTTTCTGCAAAGACAGAAAGTTAGTCGGATATAACAAAATTTTTTCTTAAAAAATTAATTAATAGCATGAAAATACATAAAGAAGGTTCTTCAATTATTATTTTAGCTTTGGCGGTATTGATTTTGCTCAACCTATTTTTGTTGCAACAACGTGTTCCCGTGTCTGTTTCATACCTTGTGGCAGTGGTATCGCTTTGTTTTTGGGTCTGCTTGGTTTCGTTTTTTCGTATTCCCAAACGAGCGTTTACTTACGACGAACAGGCAATTATAGCCCCTGCCGACGGCAAAATTGTAGTAATAGAAGAAATGGATGAAAAAGAATTTTTGAAATCGCCTTGCCGGCAAATTTCAATATTCATGTCGCCAAGCAATGTGCACGTCAATCGCTATCCATGCAACGGCGAAGTGTTGGAAAGCGTGCACCACGACGGAGCAAAATATCCGGCATTCAATCCTAAATCATCAACATTGAACGAACGTACTTCGATTTATTTGCGCACCGACTGGGGTAGCGAAATTCTGTTTCGCCAAATTGCCGGTGCCATGGCTCGCCGTATTGTGAATTATGCAAAAAAAGGTTCTCGAGCGCAACAAAATGCCGAATTTGGCTTTATTAAATTCGGTTCGCGTGTCGATTTATTTATTCCTTTGGATATGGAAGTGTGTGTAAAACTGCACGAAAAAGTGCGTGGCGGACAAACGGTTATTGCTCGGAATAAGATATGAGTATAAAGTACAAAGTAGAGAGTATAGTTTGCTACTATGAAAGTTAGAGTTTCGATTATTAATTATAGTAATACCATTCCGTTTGTGTATGGCTTGCATCACAATAGCGAACTTGCTCAGCGAAGCGAATTTTTGTATCACTATCCGGCACAAGCGGTAGAAATGCTCCGCAGCAATCAAGCCGATATAAGCATAGTGCCGGTAGCCGCCATTCCTTCGATTCCAAACGGGCGCATTATCTCGAATTTCTGTATAGGCGCACTCCAACACGTAGATTCGGTACGTTTGTGCAGTCCTGTTGATTTACCTCATATTCAACGCATAACGCTCGACTATCAATCGCGTTCATCGAATTTACTTACCAAAGTTTTGGCGCAATATGTATGGAACATTAATCCGCAATTTGAAAGAGGCACGCAAGGCTACGAAACCCTAAGCAACAATTCGGCAAAAGTAATTATAGGCGACAGGGCTTTACAATACAAAGATTCGTTTGCTCACACATGGGATTTGGCTCAGGAGTGGTATAAAGCGTTTGCCAAACCATTTGTATTTGCCTGCTGGGTTGCCAATAAAGACATACCAGCCGATTATCTACAGCTATTTGAACAAGCATTGCGCTACGGAGTGGCGCACATTGACGAAGCAATTGCCTATCACAATACACCAAAAACCTTCGATATTCACACGTACCTGCACAATGCCGTTAGTTACGAATTTGACGAGAAAAAACAGGAGGCTTTGCAATTGTTCTATCGCTTGGCAGAAGGTGTGTAGACGCAGAACTATTTCCGTTACCGAAACACCATTTCCAAAATTCCCAAAGTTCGTGTCATATCTATTTTTTTTGTGTGCAGCGAATAATATTGCAATAGTACGTGCAACAATTCGCGCCGTTCGCCGGAAGAAATAGGCACACAACGTTTGGCAAGCGCATCACTCAGTAGTTTACTGCAATTGCCGGTGCAAGTAGTGGCAGAGGAATATGCCACAAAGCAACCTTTTGCAAGGTCGAAAAACCGTAATTGTTCGCAGTAATTATTCTGCGGAGCTATACCGCACAACACACTGAAATCGAGCAGAAAATCAATGTGCGCATTGTGGCACGATTCGGTTTGAGCGTCGAGCGTAATCACAAAATTGCGCAAAAACAGATATACTTCGGGATTTTCTTCTTTGTTGGAAAACGTGTAATATAAAAATTCGCTCACAAACTGTGCAATTGTTGATTTTTGAATGGACTGATGCAACGATGTGGGCACATAAGAAAACGAAATTTCTTTTATGCGGCTCAAATTCGATTTTGAATTCCGAAAATATTCAAAATTGACAACGTGCAAAGGCTGAAAAAATGCCGCCTGCGAGCGTTTGCTCCTTGCATTGCTTATAATAAACGAAGCTATGCCCTCGCAGTGAGTGTAAATGTGAACAATAAAACTTGTTTCGGAATATTTTATGCGATGCAGAACTATTCCTTCGGTTTTTTTAAGCATACCGCAATTCAATGTAATATATTGGCGTGTTGTTTCATTGTCGTCATTCTCACGTTCGGCGTATTATTGTATCAGCACAGTATGTTCTAATCTTTCGTAATATTCCAATCCTTTGGGAGTGGCAATGGCACACATATAAATCCGCAACACTTCGTCGAACAATTCTTTTTTGTCGAACAAACACTCTTCTGGGAAATCTTTAATAAAACTATTGGTAAAAATAAATAACACAAGAGGCGAATTTATATTGGTTCTGTACAAACCTTCGGCTTGTCCTTGATGCAGATTTTGTTCCAAAACGGCAAATCTTTGTGCATTTTGCTTTTCTTGCAATCTCTCGAAAATACCGGAATAATGTAATCGTAAATCGTTGAACATAAGCGGAGTTACCATATTATATTGCTGTAAATATTCCAATGCCACAAAAAAGTAATCAATAGCATTTTTCTTCTGCGACACAAATTTTTCCGTCAAATATTCGTTGAATTGTATCGACAGATAATCCACAAAAATCCATTTCAACAAATCTTCTTTATTGGCAACATATTTATATAGCGTTTTCTTTGAAATTTTAAGTTCCTTGCACATATCGTCCATTGAAACACTCTTTATTCCAAATTTTATATAAACCTGCAAAGCATTTTTTAGAATCTGTAAAAATTTTTCATCCATGCAATTCCCGTTTAAAAGCACAAATATACTACATTTGCAGTTATGGCACAATAATTGATAATTTATTTCTGTTGGCAAACAAATGCGAACACAAGGAAAACAAAAAGTATCAATACAATATCTACTACTATGAAAAAATTAAGTATGTATCTGGCTTGCGCCATAATTTCAATGTCGTTTATGGTGGACGGCTCAAAAGAAAGCAACGCAGTAGCATTCAAAGCCGGTGAAGAACTCCAGTTTGTAATGTATTACGGCATTGTGAACGGCGGAACAGCATCTATTACACTCAAAGAAACTGTGATGAACAACAAGAAAGTGCTGCATTCGCGCGCTGTAATGAAAACCACCGGCGTTGCCGATTGGATTTTCGGCATAGAAGATGTGTACGAAAGTTATTTTGATGTAAGTAATAACTGCAAACCGGTAAAAGCTATTCGCAATATTAAAGAAAATAAATATCGCTACTACGACGAAGCCACCTACAACCATGCGAACAATACAATACAAAGCTCGAAAAACGGTAAAATTTCGGTATCTGCCAATATGTATGACCTTATTTCGAGTTTGTACTATTTACGTAAAGAAGGTTTTAGCAAGCTCAAAATGAATGATACTATCAGCATGAAAATATATTTTTCAGACGAAGTATTTCCTTATAAGTTGATTTACAAAGGCAAAGAAAAAATAGCAACCAAATTAGGAACATTCAACGCTTTGAAATTGCAGCCGCTTGTAGAGGTAGGTAGAGTGTTCAAAGCGAAAGATGATGTAAGTTTCTGGGTGAGCGACGATGCCAATCATGTGCCGCTCCGTGTGGAATTTAACATGACTTTGGGTTCACTCAAATGCGATTTGGTTGCACACAAAAATTTGTATCGCCCTTTGAAATCGTTGTAAATCAAACAACTAATACATTTATTTTAGTCCACAGATAACACAAATTGCACAGATTTTTTCATTACTGTATCTGTGATAATCTGTTACATCGGTGTCATCAGCGTGCGAAGAGAAAAAACAACGTGTCAAAAATTCTCAACTTTCAATTTTCCATTAAATAAAATCATGCGATTACAAAAACGCTAAAATTTCGCACAGTTGCCCTGAAATGCCTCGCATTATGCTTCTCATATCTCATATCTTTACTATATTTGCCCGAAATTTTACAATAAATTTAAGGGTTTAATTCTAATCGCGTATGTTACAAATAAGCAATTTACACGCCTCAATACAAGGAAAAGAAATACTTAAAGGTATCAATTTGACGGTCAATAAAGGTGAGATTCATGCAATAATGGGACCCAATGGATCGGGCAAAAGCACTCTTTCGTCGGTTTTGGCAGGACGCGATGTATATACTGTTACGCAGGGCGAAATTACGTTCAACGGTAAAAATATTCTACCCTTGGCGGCGCACGAACGCGCTTGCGAGGGAATTTTTCTTGCATTCCAATATCCTGTAGAAATTCCGGGTGTGAGCATGACAAATTTTATGAAAGCCGCCATTGATGCCCAATATGTATACAGAAATGAAGAGCCTCCAACGGCTACCGAATTTTTAAAGAAAATGAAAGCAATGCGCACCATGCTTGGTTTACCCGAGAAATTAAACAATCGCTCGGTAAACGAGGGGTTTTCGGGTGGTGAAAAAAAGAAAAACGATATTTTTCAAATGGCAATGCTCGAACCGCAGCTTGCAATTTTGGACGAAACCGATAGCGGACTCGATATTGATGCGCTACGCATAGTAGCTGATGGGGTAAATCAACTCAAAACCCCCAACAATGCGTATATTGTAATTACGCACTACCAACGCTTATTGGATTACATTGTGCCCGATTTTGTGCATATATTATACGACGGGAAAATTATAAAAACCGGCGACAAATCGTTGGCTTTGGAACTCGAAGAGAAAGGTTACGATTGGCTTATTCAATAATAGAATGCGCATGAACACAATACACAATGTAACGAGTAGGTATAGCGCATTGCTCACCAAGCCCACGGTTTTAGTGTTTGAAAACGCACTATACATTCCGCACGCGTCGAAATACGACACCAATGCGGTGATGATAGAAACGCACGATACAACTACACATATTTCGGTAATAGCATCACAAATTACAGAAATTACAATTGTGCACGTTACACAGGGCAACAACGCTCAATCGCACGCACACATTCACTATACGATTAAAGAAAACACGGCAGCACAAATTACTGAAATACACTGCTCTACCAATGAAACAAGCAAAATCAGTTCTATAGAAACAACGCTTTCGTTAGAGAAAAATTCCCAATGTGAATATATAAACATTCAAGATTTAGGAACTGATACAGAATGTGCGCAAACAATTACGGTGCAGCAAGAACAAAATTCACAATTTACGGCTCATGTGTATCAATTGCAAGGCGATATATTGCATACAACGCTCAATATTGATAAAAACGATACCCAAGCACACACAGCACTGTACGGACTCTCGTATCCCAAAAGTACGCAACGATTTGAATGCAACACTCTCGTAAAACACAATTGTACTGATTGCGAAACGGTAGAAAATTTTAAAATCTTAGCTACAGACCAGAGCTTTGGTGTTTTTGGCGGAATGATCTATGTGGCTCCTCATGCGGTGAGAACAATAGCCAAACAGAGTAATAAAAATATGCTTTTGTCGCCCAATGCTCGCATTTTCAGCAAACCGCAATTAGAAATTTATGCCGACGATGTAAGTTGTAATCATGGTAGCAGCACAGGGCAATTGAACGAAGATGCTCTGTGGTATATGCAAGCGCGAGGCATTGCTCCAGAGCAGGCACGCCAATTACTCATTCAAGCTGTGGTGTGCGAAATTACCGATATGTTGCCCAAAGAAGAACTGCGCGAATTGATTAATTCGGTTTTGCGGTAAAATCTATTCCCAAACGATTCTACGCTTCCCATATTTTAACCACATCTTCCAGATGTTCAACAGTAAATGTTCCGTCGTGATTTTTTAGTACCGTTATAACATCAAATTGCATTTCGCAGTCTAATGTATAGTGGTCAATATAGCGTTGAGCAGCCTTAACAATTCGTTTTATTTTTGTTCGAGTTACAAATTTTTCAGGATTACCAAAGTAATTACTCGAACGTGTTTTTACCTCAATAATTACTAAGAAATTATCTTTTTGAGCAACAATATCAAGTTCACAATGCTCCGCCTGCCAATTTCTATGACGAATGACATAGCCTTTCGATAGTAATACGTTACACGCCATGTCTTCTCCGAGTTTGCCAAGTTCGTTGTGTGTTGCCATGTATTCGGTTATTTTCCCAACAGTTTTTTTATGTCATTCAAAGCATTAAGCGCATCAATCGGCGTAAGATTGTTTATATCAAGCCCTATCAATTGTTCACGAATTTGCGAAAGCACCGGGTCATCAAGCTGAAAAATACTTAATTGATAACCTTCACGGTGCTCTCCTGCGGTATGAAGAGCCTGTTTGGAAACCGTGGAGTTAGCATCGTTACGATTATTTCCCTCCAATTCTTTCAACACTTCGTTTGCCCGTTTTATAATAGATTTTGGCAAACCAGCCATTTTTGCCACATGAATACCAAAACTATGCTCACTGCCTCCGGGAACTAATTTGCGCAAAAAAATCACCCGATTGTTGTATTCTTTCACCGAAACATTGAAGTTTTTTACTCGTTTAAACGAGTTTTCCAATTCATTCAATTCATGATAATGCGTAGCAAACAAAGTTTTTGGGTGCACCGCTGGATGTTCGTGTAAATATTCCACAATTGACCATGCAATAGAAATACCATCGTAGGTGCTTGTGCCTCGCCCAAGTTCATCGAACAGCACCAAACTGCGTTCCGAAATATTATTCAAAATACTTGCAGCTTCATTCATTTCAACCATAAAAGTCGATTCGCCTTGCGAAATATTATCAGATGCACCCACACGGGTAAAAATTTTATCGACAATGCCTATGCGAGCTGCACGAGCCGGCACAAAAGAACCAATCTGTGCCATAAGTACAATCAATGCCGTTTGCCGCAATAGTGCCGATTTACCAGCCATATTCGGACCGGTTATAATAATAATTTGCTGCGTATCGCAATCGAGTTGCACCGTGTTGCTCACATATTCTTCACCCGGTGCCATACGCGTTTCTATTACCGGATGTCGCCCTTCTTCTATGTGCAAATCAAGGCTTTCGTCAATTTCGGGTTTTGCATAATTGCGTTCAATAGCGCATTGCGCAAACGATTGTAGACAGTCAATTTGTGCCAAAATATGTGCATTGAGTTGCAGCGTAGGAATATATTGTGTGATATTTTGCACTAAAGCCGCAAAAATTTCACCTTCCAATTGCAGAATCTTTTCTTCCGCCCCAAGAATTTGATTTTCATATTCTTTTAATTCGGGCGTAATATATCGCTCGGCACTTACTATGGTTTGTTTGCGAATCCAGTCGGCAGGCACTTTATCTTTATGCGTATTGCGCACCTCAATGTAATACCCGAATACGTTATTGAACGCCACTTTCAGTTTTGGAATACCGGTACGTTCTTCTTCTCGCTGCTGCATTTGCAATATAAAATCCTTGCCGGAATAGGCAATAGAACGCAGTTTGTCTAATTCTTCATTGACACCGGCAGCAATTACATTTCCTTTATTAAGCACATTTGGCGTTTCTGGATTTATTTCACGTCCGATTCGTTCGGCAAGTTGTTCACACGCATTGAGTTGCTCGCTCAACATATTCATGGTGCTATTGTTTTGTTGCCCACACAATGCTTTTATTGGCGCAATGTCTTCAAGTGTTCGTTGCAATTGCAAAATTTCTCTCGGCAAAATGCGAACTGCCGCTACACGGGCAACAATACGCTCCAAATCACACATATTGTGCAAACGATCGTACAATTGATTCAGAACCCCACGATGTTCAACCAACTGTTGAACAACACTTAGGCGTTTATCTATTTCCTGTTTGCTTTTCAAAGGCAGGGCGAGCCAACGTTTCAAAAGCCGTGCCCCCATAGGTGTTTGCGTTTCGTCGAGCACGTGCAGCAACGATGTGGCACCTTCGTGTGGCGAAGCAAAAATTTCTAAATTACGAATGGTAAACCTATCAAGCCACACATAATCGTCCTGCTCTATACGAGCAATGTGGCGAATGTGATTAATGTGCTTATGTTCGGTCAATTCCATATAATACAGAATTGCACCGGCAGCAATAATAGCCTGCGGCATTGCATCTATACCAAAACCTTTGAGCGAGGCTGTTTCAAAATGCGCAAGTAATTTATCATTTGCCGCTTCGGTCGTAAAAATCCAATCGTCTAATTTATAGCTATAGATATTCGGCGCAAACGTTTCTTTGAACAATTGTTCTTTGCTGCGGTCGTACAACACCTCTTTAGGTTGAAAACTACCAATCAGTTTATCCACATACTCAGCATTTCCTTCGCCTACTAAAAATTCGCCGGTAGAAATATCTAAAAATGCCACTCCAACACTCTGTTTGCCAAAATGAACCGCAGCCAAAAAATTATTTTCACGATTTTCCAAAATCGTATTACTCAACGAAACTCCGGGCGTAACCAGTTCGGTAACACCTCGTTTTACAATAGTTTTTGTTTTCGATGGGTCTTCAAGTTGCTCACAAATAGCCACTCGCTGACCGGCCCGCACTAATTTGGGCAAATACGTATCAAGTGAGTGATAGGGGAAACCTGCCAATTCCACAAACGAAGCGGAACCATTTGCCCGTTTGGTAAGCGTAATGCCCAAAATTTTTGATGTTTTAATAGCATCTTCCGAAAAAGTTTCGTAAAAATCACCTACTCGAAACAACAAAATAGCATCAGAATGTTTGTGTTTTATCTGATAATATTGTTTCATTAAAGGGGTTTCTACTACTTTTTCCGCCATAATTTTGGTGTTTTATCTATTCAGTTACAAAAGTAGAAATTCACCATGAGAGTAGCCGCCTTTTAGAAAGTAAGGATTGCACATTTTTTTAACAATGGGGGTGAGTTTTACCCTTTTCTTTTTTTA
>JAISIO010000027.1 GCA_031262005.1 Bacteroidales bacterium | reverse complement strand
CTTTATGCTCTTTGCGGTAAAACGAAGAAATAGTCCACGGATTTTCACAGATTACCTGCCTGAAAAAACATTTCGCCTATTCATTCCCCTCATGCTTCGATTGCCGAAACAGTGCTCTGAATGTGCTATCAATACGAGCGCATTGTTCAATATTAGCACCGGAAATGGCACTATCGGTTTTGGGAATGAATATTTTTTTCATGCCGAGTTTCAGGCTTTCTTTCACCCGCTTTTCTATGTGCGACACGCTACGCACTTCACCCGTTAAGCCCACTTCGCCGGCAAAACAATACTGTGCCGGAATGTAAAAATCGAAAATAGACGACAAAATTGCCGCCACCACTGCCATATCGAGTGCTGTGTCTTGGATTTTAATGCCGCCGGCAATGTTTAAAAACACGTCTTTGGTGTAAATTTTCACGCCCAAGCGTTTTTCTATCACCGCCAAAAGCATATTCAATCGGCGAGGGTCGTAACCGGTAACGCTGCGTTGCGGTGTGCCGTAAGCTGCGGTGCTCACAAGTGCTTGCACTTCCACCAAAAACGGACGCAATCCTTCCATTGCTGCCGCTATGGCTACGCCACTCAGTTGTTCGGGATTACCGCTCAGAAGCATTTCCGAAGGATTGAGCACTTCGCGTAAGCCGGCTTGCTGCATTTCAAAAATGCCGATTTCCGAAGTGGAACCAAAGCGGTTTTTATGGCTGCGCAGAATGCGGTAAATATTGTGCATATCGCCTTCAAACTGCAACACCACATCTACCATGTGTTCCAAAATTTTCGGACCGGCTATACTGCCTTCTTTATTAATATGCCCTATGAGCATGAGCGGAATGTGCGTTTGTTTGGCAAGGTCTATCAGCAAATTCGATGTTTCGCGTATTTGCGAAATACTGCCCGGCGCACTGTCAATATCGGGGTGTTTCAATGTTTGCACCGAGTCGATAATTACCAATTCGGGCTTTAATTCTTTAATTTGGTTACTAATCGCTGCAACGTTGGTTTCGGTGTAAATGGTGCAATTAGTAGATTGAATATTAAGTCGTTTGGCGCGTAAGGAAATTTGCTGCGCACTTTCTTCGCCCGATACGTAGAGTACATTTTTTTCTAACGATACTGCTACTTGCAGCAGCAGTGTAGATTTTCCTATTCCCGGTTCGCCGCCCAGCAATATAACCGAGCCGGGCACAATGCCACCGCCTATTACCTGATTGAGTTCATGAATGTGCGTATCTATGCGTTCTACGCTATGCGCCTGCACTGCGTGCAAAGCCACGGGTTTGTTAGTAGAAATATATGTTACCGCCTTTGCACCACTGCTGCTTGCTTGCACAATTTCTTCTTCATAAGAGTTCCATGCGCCGCAGGAATTACACTTACCTATCCATTTGGGCGACTGCGCTCCGCAGGATTGACAAATAAATACGGTTTTTTGCTTTGCCACCGCTCTGTTACTTTATTTTTGTAAAATCACGACGAAGATAGGATTTTCCTTCGGTTTCACAGGTAGGGCAGTCAATGCGCACTATACCCATTTCCCGATTGTTGAGAAAATCTATGCGCCATGTTCCTGTTAAAGTCATTTCCCGAGCGTCAATTTCTTCAAGTTCGCCGATTATTTCGGTCATGGTGATTTCGATATAGCGGCGCAGCATTACTTTTTTTATCTTCCATTCGCCTTTGATAACGCCGTTTTTTGTGCCTTTCGGATTGAGGTAAAGAGTTAAAACGCCACTGGCATCAAATTCCCAATACGCTCCCGGACGGGCGTAAGGCAAACCCACGTCGTCAATGAGCCATTTGCCCACTACCATGAGTTCGGTTGATTTTTTGCACGACGTAATAGATACAAGTATGCTGGCAATAATTGCTAAAAAAGTAATTTTCCTAATCATGCGCTGTTTTTTTAATGGTTCGGAATTGCCAAAAGTAATGTATTTTCGGTCAAAATCCTACATTTTATTGAAATAATTTGTTGAAGAAAAGCCTTGTACAAAATCAATTGTTTGCACCGACCCGCCGTTCTGTAACACCACATCGGCACCTACAATGGTATTCACACAATAGTCGCTTCCTTTTACAAGCACATGAGGTATGAGCGTTTCTATTACCTTCTGTGGCGTGTCTTCGGCAAAAGGAACGATTAAATCAATGCAACCGAATGCTGCTAACGTAAGCGCACGCGATTCTAATTCTTTAACCGGACGATTAGTTCCTTTCAGTGCACGAACAGACTCGTCGGTGTTTAATCCTACTATCAGTTTTGTTCCCAAATCACGGGCTTGTGCCAAATAATACACGTGTCCTTTGTGAATAATATCGAAACAACCATTGGTAAAAACAACCGTTTCGCCTTGCGCGCGCCATTGTTCAATTATGGTGTGGGCTTGCGTGAGATCTACTATTTTAGCCGTTATGTGTTCTAAATGATTCATAGAAAACAAGGTTTTAGGAGATACGAAATTCGCAGCTCATATCTCTGTAATTATTTCTATACCAAAGTATTGGTTTCGGTATCGGGGAAAATTATGTGAGGGCGGAATGTTTTTGCTTCTTCAAAATCCATTTGAGCGTAAGCAACCACAATAACCACGTCGCCGGGAGTGAAATGATGCGCTGCCGGACCATTCAAACAACATACCCCCGAACCGCGTTCGCCTTTTATGACATAGGTTTCTATGCGCGCACCATTGGCAACATTGAGCACTTGCACTTTTTCATTAGCAATAATATTGGCGGCATCAAGCAGGTTTTCGTCGAGGGTAATGCTGCCAATGTAATCCAAATTTGCCTGAGTTACAGTTATGCGATGAATTTTTGATTTTAAAATTTCTATTGTCATAGGAGTTGAGTAAAAATTTTTGGCAAAAGTAGGAATTAATTTGTAACGAACCATTGAATTTATAAAAATTACAAATCTATGGTTTTGAAATCAAAAATGTAATTTTTTCTCTACTTTTGAAAAAATTTTTACATTATGAACTTGGAAGTTTTATACGAAGACAATCACATTATTGCAATAAACAAGCCGGTGAATATGCTGGTGCAACCCGATACTACCAGCGATGCTTCGCTCGAAGAAGAGGTAAAACGCTATATAAAAGAAAAATATAATAAGCCGGGCGATGTGTTTTTGGGCGTTCCGCACCGGTTAGACCGTCCGGTAAGTGGCGTGGTGGTACTTGCACGTACAAGTAAAGCTTTAACTCGATTGAATGAAATGTTTAAAACAAAGCAGATTAGAAAACTATATTGGGCGATTGTGAAAAATCAACCACAACCCGAATCTGCCTTATTGCAACACTTTATAGTGCGTAATACAAAGACCAATAAATCAAGTGCCTACATAAAATCAATGCCCGACTCTAAAGAAGCACAGCTTGATTATCGTACCATTGCTCGATCCAATAATTACAGTTTGCTGGAAGTTAATTTGCACACCGGAAGACATCATCAAATTCGCTGTCAATTATCGGCAATAGGTAGCCCCATAAAAGGCGATTTGAAATACGGCTTTCCTCGAAGTAACAATGGAGGTGGCATATCGTTACACGCTCGCATTGTGGAATTTATACATCCGGTAACAAAACTGCCTATGCGTATAGAAGCTCCAGTGCCGCAGAGCGATGCTTTGTGGGTGGCGATGGAGCAATTAGCAGTTAATAATTAATAATTGTGTCCTTTTGTTTGATGAAACTAAAAATTACAAATCTGTCATTGACAGGAACTCTCGCAAGTGCATTTGTTTGATGCCTTTGTAATTGCCGATCGACATTTCGTCCATGCTAATTACATATTTGGGATATTGGTCGGGAATACGCATTAAGTTGCCGAATTCACGTTCTATGGTTGCCTCTTCCGAGAGCATATATGCCACCTGAATATAGCGTCGTTCGCCATTCTTTTCGGCAATGAAATCAATTTCTTTGTCGTCTATTTTACCCACAAAAACACGGTATTTTAGCCGCATCAAATGCAGGCAAACCGCATTTTCCATCAGTTTATTGATGTCTTTTCGCAGGTTGAACGTGCGCAAAGAATTGCGGATACCAATGTCTTCAAAGTAGTATTTTTCTCCCACTTCAAAAATTTTCAACCCCACAACGTCTGCACGAGGAATACGGTACACGAAAAACGCATTGCAAAGGCTGTGCAGATAGTTAAGAACCGTCTGCGGCGTAAGGTTTATCTGTTGCGATTTCAGGTATTTGCTGATGTTGTGCGCAGAGATTATATTCCCAATATTATCAGACAGATACGATACTAAATTTTCCAGAAACGACACGTTGCGAATGTTTTCACGAGCCACTACATCACGGAGCAAAATGGAGGAATATACATTGTTCAGATACTCAAAAGCGGCTTCTTTGTCGGTAGAAAAATGGGGTAAAAACGGCATTCCTCCCATTGTTAAGTATTGATTGAGCGATACGTTCGTGTTTTCCAAGCGATTAAATTCCAAAAATTCCACATAACTGAGTGAATGAATTTCAAAGGCAACATAACGCCCGGCTAAATGCGTTGCCAACTCGCCCGAAAGCAGATTTGCATTGCTTCCGGTGCAAAAAATATCGCATTTGCCCTCGTTCAACAGGCTGCGCAGGCAAAGTTCAAACGAACGGATTTCCTGCACTTCATCAATAAAAAGATAATTATTCGACGTTTGGAGTTGCGCATCAATGTAGGTATACAACTCTTTATTGTCTTGAATATGAGAAAACTTGTCTAATTCTTTATCAATAAAAATGATGTTGGCATCCGGATTTTGTAACTTGATTTCCTGCATCAGTTGTAGCAAAATATAACTTTTGCCTACACGCCGCTGCCCCATCAACACTTTTATTGCTGGTTTGCCGATAAACGGCTTGATGTGTTCGATATATTCTTTTCTGAGAATCATATTTTTAATGCTAACCATTTCTTTTATACTATATAATATATGGCAAATATACATATTATTTATTTTATACTTGAAATAAACCTTAAAAATAGATGTTATTTCTTTTATACTTTAAACAATTTATGCGCGATTGTGACGAAACTTCATTATCGAAAACTTTCTATCAAATTGTTTTTGTTACATTTGTGCCCTATCTTAAACCTTCTCTCATGAAAAAGAAATATATTGGTTTGGTGGATTATCTTACACAACTGTTATTGCACGTTGCTAAAAATGATGTTGTGATAGAATGTAAATCCAATTAATTAACCTGTTAAGAAAAACAAAACAAGTATATGTCTAATTCAAATACAACCCAAATTTTTGCCGTTACCGGTAAACCGGTTTTGCACAGCAAAAGCCCCGATTTATTTAATGCGCAATTTCAAGCGGCACACAAAAATGCTGTATATGTGCGCATAATGGCAAGAGATGCCAAACAAGCTATTTTCTTGTATAAATCGTTGGGTGTGAGCGGAATGAATGTAACCTCGCCCTACAAAGAAAAAATGCTTAAACTTGTAGACAAGGTTGACGAAAGTGCTCGTGCCATTGGAGGAATTAATACAATTGTTACCCGCAATGGCGAACTGCATGGGTATAATACTGATTATTACGGCGTGGTGCAAAGTTTTGCCGATGCGGGCATAGATGTGAACAATAAAAAATGTGTGGTAATAGGAGCCGGAGGAGCGGCAAAAGCGGCAATTTTTGGTATGCAACAAGCCGGAGCGCAGGTTACGGTGGTTAATCGCACCGAAGCAAAGGCGCGAAGAATTGCAAAAAAACTCTCGTGTGCGTATTCCCCGGTAGAGAATTTGCCTCAACTGCTTGGCGAAACGCAGATTATTATTTCGGCTTTGCCGCAACATATAAGCATGGTGGATAAAGCGTGGCTCAAAGAGGAACACATTGTGTTTGACGCCAATTACAAAGGTTCGGTGCTTACACCGCTTGCCCAAGAAAAAAATTGCACGATGGTTTCTGCCAACGATTGGCTTTTGAATCAGGCGGTGATGGCATATAAAATTTTCTTGGACGAACAACCCGATAAAGAAGTCATGCGAAGTGGTTTCAACGCAAAGCCATTAAGCGAATTAACACACACCGTTTCAACCATTGGTTTAATGGGTGCAGGCAAAACAAGCCACGGAAAAGTGTTGGCAGAAAAACTCGGGTATGTGTTTAAGGATATAGACGACGCTATTGTAGAAAAACAGCAAAGACCTATTACCGAGATATTTGCAGCACAGGGCGAAGGATTTTTTCGGCAACTTGAATATGAAGAACTTTCAGAGAGTTTTAATGCTATGGAACCGCACATTATTTCGTGTGGCGGTGGTATAGTGCTCAACGAAAAAAACCGTGAGATGCTACACGCTAATTCTATTGTTCTGTGGCTTTACGCTTCGCCCGAAGCTATTATGCAGCG
>JAISIO010000193.1 GCA_031262005.1 Bacteroidales bacterium | reverse complement strand
CACAAATAATAACTATACATCAACAGCTATTGTGTAAGAATTGTACGATTTAAGAACACTATCTGCAATTCTTAATTCATTAACTATATGGCAAAATTAGGAAAATTTATAGGAGCAGCTGCCGGGTTCGCATTGGGAGGACCTATTGGAGCATTGGTCGGTTTTGCCATTGGAGCTGTATTCGACGGTACCACTGTTACGGTGCAGCAAGGGTCACAATTTCAGCAGGCTACATCTCGTGATTTTGCATTAAGTTTAATAGTACTTATAGCGGCAGTAATGAAAGCCGACGGATCAGTCCGACGTGCCGAATTGGATTTTGTAAAAGCGTATTTAACACATTCCTACGGACAGCAAAAAATGGAGGAATTGTTGCGCATATTACGCGATGTGCTCAAACAGCCTATACCACTCTACGAAGTTTGTTTACAAGTGCGTACCAATATGTCGTATGCGTCGCGTTTGGAATTATTACATTTTTTGCTTAAACTTGCCGTCTCCGACGTGCAATATTCCGAATCGGAAAAACAAATCATATCGCAAATTGCTCATTATTTGGGAATTACTCCCGCCGATTTTCAATCAATCCATGCAAGTTTGCACATAAATTCTTCTTCCAATGATATAGAAAATGCTTACAAAGTTCTCGAAATCACAGAAAATGCAAGCGATGAAGAGATTAAAAAAGCCTATAAAAAAATGGCTGTAAAATACCACCCCGATAAGGTGAGCCATTTGGGAGAAGAAGTTCAAAAATCGGCAACCGAAAAATTTAAAAAGGTAAACGAAGCCTACGAAAAAATAAAAAAACAACGAGATATAAAATAATTTTTAAAACAAATAGTACTATGCTTAACGACATTTTAGCAGTTTCCGGACAGTCGGGATTATTTAAACTAATTGCAAAAAATTCAAATTCAATCATTGTGGAATCGCTTGAAACCGCTAAACGTATGCCTGTGTATCAAACTACAAAAGTGAGTACGCTTGGTGATATTGCTATTTTCACAACTGAAACTGAAGTTCCTTTGGTTGACGTATTTGAAAAAATTAGCAAAATTGAAAACAAAGCAGCTTGCTCAATCGGCAAAGGTGCGAGCAACGATGAGATTAAAGAATATTTTGAAGATGTGCTTCCGACTTACGACAAAGAACGTGTGTATGTGAGCGATATGAAAAAAGTACTTTCATGGTATACAATCTTGCAAGCGAAAAATATGCTCGATTTCGAGAAGAAAGCCGAAGAAGCGACAACGGAAAGTAGCGACGACTCGAAAACGACTGCTCCAAAAACTCCCAAAAAAACCGCTACAAACACAAAACAAACAGTAGCAAAAGCTCCGAAAATGACAAAAACCGCAGCTCCAAAAGTTACGCAAAAATCAATGCCGAGAAAGGCACAGTAAATGAATCATTTTTTACAGCAGGCAAAACAACGCCGCACATGGATTGCGCCACAATTTGAAGTAACTTCATGGGAAGTTGTAGAACCGTATTTTGTACAACTTATACAGTTTCCTATTACTTCGCTCAGCAATCTGCAGCAATTTTTGGCAATGCGTAGCGAACTCGATGCCGTACTTGAAGAAGATATGGCATGGCGATATATTCGTATGAGTTGCAACACTGCCGATGCTCAGGCAACACTGGATTTTGAGTTTTTCGTCAATTCAATTCAATCGCACATATATATGTATGATAATGAGTTAGATAGAAAATTTCTACAATCTCCCTTTGTGGCGCAATTGCCTGAGAAATATTCTATTATGCGTCGTGAAATTCAGAATAGAGTAGAATTGTTTTGCAAAAAAAACATTCCTTTATTTACCGAACTCGAACAGCAAGAACAGGAATATGGCGCAATTGCTTCGCAAATGACCGTAGAAATTGACGGCGAACAAAAAACGTTGCATCAGGCACAAGTGTTTTTAAAAAGTACCGACAGAGAAAAACGAGAAACGGTATATAGGGCAATTGTTACACGGCGTATGGCTGACGAACAGCAACTTAATGATTTATTAACACAACTAATTGCCAAACGCCACGAAATTGCACTCAATGCCGGAT
Source organism: Bacteroidales bacterium (assembly GCA_031262005.1). Lineage (GTDB taxonomy): Bacteria > Bacteroidota > Bacteroidia > Bacteroidales > UBA1715 > WQTX01. The sequence continues at coordinate 1,597 of JAISIO010000193.1, read as the reverse complement.
TTACAAATTTTCGAGATTATAAATTTCGTGCCTTAAATCGTTTTGATTACAGTAAAGAAGATTGTTTTGCATTTCATTCGGCAATTCAAAAAATAGTGCCCCCGCTGGTGGAAAAACTCTATAAATCACGAAAGGAAAAATTAGGTGTGGAACGATTACAACCTTTTGATTTAGAGGTTAATATTGAAGGTGAAAATATTAAGAAGCCATTTACTGATGCTCAGGACTTGTTACAAAAATCAATTCGTTGTTTTAACGATATTAAACCCGAATACGGCGATTTTTTGCAACAAATGGGTAAATATAAGTATCTTGACTTAGATTCTCGAATAGGCAAAGCTCCTGGCGGTTTCAATTATCCATTGTACGAAAGCAATGTTCCGTTTATATTTATGAATGCTGCCGGCACACAGCGTGACGTTGAAACTTTGATGCACGAAGGCGGACATGCTTTGCACTCACATTTTTCGGCGCATTTACCTTTGGTGGAATTCAAATCGCTGCCTGCGGAAGTTGCCGAACTTGCCTCTATGAGTATGGAACTAATCGCAATGGAACATTGGCATACGTTTTTCAATAATGCAATTGATTTGCAGCAAGCAAAACGTTCGGTACTCGAAGGAATTTTGACAACCATTTCATGGATTGCAATGATTGATAAATTTCAACATCGTTTGTACGAGAATCCGCAACACAGCATAGAAGAACGCACAAAAATGTGGCAAACAATACAAACTGAATTTGCAGTAAAAAACCTTGATTACACAGGTTTTGAGAGGTATAGGGATTGTGGGTGGCAAAAACAATTGCACATATTTGAAGTACCATTATATTACATAGAATATGGGTTTGCTCAATTAGGTGCACTTGCCTTATGGAAAAATTACAAGCAAAACCCGGAAAATACGCTCCGTGCGTATGAAGAGTTTTTACGACAAGGCAACACCAAACCTATTCCCGAACTGTATAGCATTGCCGGAATTTCATTTGAATTTTCGTATGAATATGTGAATGAAATTATGTCGTTTCTAATGGAAGAAATACAGAAAGTAACTTAATGGTTAATGATTAGTGATTAGTGATTAATGACGAAATATAAAAATAACAAGTATAGGTAATCTCCCCTGCTAAATTCTACTCCCTACTCTCTAATCACTATCAAATAACCCCCATTTCAATCATACACACAATATACTCCATATAAGCATCTTCGCCGATTGCATCATATTCCGATTTCAAAGTTTCGCCAAAAAGTCGAGCAACTCCTTGCCACATAACGGCAGAAAACGAACCGCGCCATTCTTTTATAATATCGTATGACGTTTGATTTACTTCTCTATCGACCAATTTAAGTAAAATTCGACCTTGACGTATGGTGCAGGCTTTGAGTTCAGAGCCATACGTTCTTAACAAATCTTTCTCTATTTGTTTTATATACTTGTTGCGTTGTGCACCTTCGGGCATAGTTTCTACGGCATTTTTTATATTGGCAAGTGTAGCTTTTGCTAATTGTGAATACGGATACATTTTTTTCACATCGCGCATCATGCGAGTATATTCCCGCTCTTCTTTTTTATTTTTAAATTGTAGCGGAGGA
>JAISIO010000182.1 GCA_031262005.1 Bacteroidales bacterium | reverse complement strand
ATTGAACGCCACATTGACGAAGAACCTGCGCTTTTGCAAGAACTGCAACGTCAGGCGCACATCACGTTGCTCAATCCCAGAATGCTTTCGGGACACGTGCAGGGGCGAATTTTGAAAATGTTTATGCACATGATACAACCGCAACGAGTGTTGGAAATAGGCACTTACACCGGTTATTCGGCTCTGTGCATTGCCGAGGGACTTAGCAACAATGCGCTCTTAGACACCATTGAAATTAACGATGAACTGCAAACGAAAATTCAATCGTTTTTCGACCAATCGGAACACGGCGCAAAAATACAGCTACACATTGGCGATGCCCAAACAATTATTCCGCAGTTTACTTATAATTTCGACATAGTGTTTATTGACGGCAACAAACGGCATTACATAGAATACTACGAACTGTGTATGCAAAAACTCAACTCAGGCGGTTATATTTTTGCCGATAACACGCTGTGGGACGGTCATGTGATAGACAAAGAAATTGCTGCAAATGATTACCAAACGCAAGGAATTGTAGCATTCAACACGCACGTAAAAAACGATGCCCGTGTGGAAACAGTTATTTTGCCTATTCGCGATGGTATTACGATTTTGAGAAAAAAAGCTCTCTAAATTCCTCCTCTATAAAAATCATTTTCGCATTTTTTAATGCGCCTCTAACCAATTGTTACCCAATCCAATATCGGCTATCAGCGGAACCGATAGTGTAACTACGTGTTCCATACCTTTGGTTACTATTGTTTTCATCAATTCTATTTCATGGTTGCACACGCTAAAGTTGAGTTCGTCGTGCACTTGCATTATTAGTTTCGATTGCACTTGGTGTTCTTTCATAGCTGCGTGAATGCGAATCATAGCCAATTTCATAATATCGGCAGCAGTGCCTTGAATAGGCGCATTGATGGCATTTCGCTCGGCAACACCGCGCACTACGGCATTCTGCGAATGAATATCGGGCAAATAACGCCGTCTGCCAAAGAGCGTTTCTACGTAACCCTGAGCTCGAGCTTTTTCTATTTGCATATTCATGAACTCTTTGATTTTGGGGTACGAGGCAAAATAACCGTCAATCAGAAACTGTGCGTCTTTGCGCGAAATATTCAAACCCTGCGCCAAGCCAAATGCGCTTGATCCGTAGCTAATGGCAAAGTTTGCCGATTTTGCCCGACGACGTTGTTCGGCAGTAACGGCTGAAATATCACAAGCAAATATTTTTGCGGCAGTGGCAGCATGAATATCTTCGCCATTGACAAAGGCGGCAATAAAATGTTCGTCGCCACTCATAGCCGCAATCACGCGCAATTCTATTTGTGAATAATCTGCCGACATAAACACCGAATGTTCATCAAAAGGAATAAAGGCTTTGCGAATTTCTCTTCCATTGGCAGTGCGCACCGGTATGTTCTGCAAATTCGGGTTGGTGGAACTCAATCGTCCGGTGGCTACAATAGTTTGATTGTAGGAAGTGTGAATTCTTCCTGTTTTTGCATCTATCAACTGCGGCAGAGCGTCAATGTAGGTTGAAAGCAATTTTTTCAACTCACGAAATTCCAAAATCAACGGAATTATCGGGTGAGCGTTTTTCAATTTTGCGAGCACTTCCTCGCCTGTGGCGTATTGTTTGGTCTTGGTTTTCTTAGCTTTATCGGTCAATTGCAGTTTGTCGAACAATATTTCACCCAATTGTTTTGGTGAAGCTATATTAAATGTTCCGCCGGCAGCTTCATATATTTTTTGTTCTATCTCGCTCACTTGCGCTTTCAATTGGTGCGATGATTCTTCGAGAGCTTGTGTATTGATTTTTACACCATTGCGTTCCATTGTTTCAAGCACTTCTACAAGTGGAAGTTCTATGGTTTCGAGTAATTGCAATTGATTTTTTTCAATCAATTCCTGTTTCAAAATCGGGTATAATTGCACAGTAATATCAGCATCTTCGCCCGAATATTCTTTTGCATCAATAAGCGGCACTGTGCGGAATGAACGCTGCTGCGCGCCTTTTTTCCCTATCAATTGTTCAATAGGCTGCATTTCGTAGTTCAAATACGATTCGGCAAGCGATTCGAGTTTGTGCCTACCTTCGGGTTGCAACACGTAATGCGCAATCATAGTATCAAAAATTGGGGCTGAAACCTCTATGTCATAATTTTTGAGAACCGCACAATCGTATTTTGCATTATGAGCGATTTTTGTTGCCGCCGAAGCAAACACTGGTGCAAATTGCCGAGCAAGCGCACGAGCGTCATCTTGATTTTCGGGGAAAGGAACGTAGAATGCTTTGCCTTTTTCCCACGAAAACGAAATACCACAGAGTTCTGCCTGCAAGGCGGTAATGGACGTGGTTTCGGTGTCGAAGCAAAATTCCGATTGCGCCAACAAATCATTGATACAATTTTGTATATGCGATTGATTATCAACCAAAAAATAGCTATGAGCTGTGTTTTCCATTGTATTAAACTGCGAAACATATTGTGTTTCAACTGTTTGATTTTGTATTTCTTCGGGAGTATCGAATAAACTGAATTGCATTGCGCCGGCAGCTTGCTGTTTTGCCTTTGGCATAGTTTCTGCCGGAACAGATTGTATAGAATTGAGCATATTGCGAAACTCCAAGTCTGCAAATTTTACTTGAAGTGAATGCTTGTTGTAGTCCTGTTTTTCAAAATTATAGGAATTAAAATCTATGGGCACATCAATTTTAATTGTAGCAAGCAATTTACTTAACAGCACTTGGTCTTTGTAAGCTATAAGATTTTCCTTTTGCTTACCTTTTAGTTCGTTTATATGTTCATACACTCCTTCAATGCTACCGTAATCGGCAATCAGTGATTTTGCGGTTTTTTCGCCTATGCCCGGAGCACCAGGGATATTATCTGAAGCATCTCCCCATAATCCAAGAATATCAATTACTTGTAATGGATTACTTACACTGAATTTTTCTTTGACTTCGTCAATTCCCACTATTTCAATGCCATTACCAAAACTTCGTGGACGATAAATGTAGAGATTTTCCTCAACCAATTGAAAATAGTCTTTATCGGGAGTAACCATATATACCTCGAAATCAAGATTTACCGCTTGTTTAGCTAAAGTTCCTATTACATCATCGGCTTCGTAACCTTCTATTTGAATTACGGGAATGTTCATTCCCTGCAAAATTTCCATTACGTGAGGGATTGAAGCACGTAAATCTTCCGGCGTTTCTTGCCTATGCGCTTTATATTCCTTGTAGAGTTCGTGCCTGAAAGTGCCGCCTTTGGGATCGAACACTACGCCAATGTGCGATGGTTTTTGATTTCGTATAATTTCATTTATGGCATTGGTAAAACCAAAAATTCCCGATGTGTTCACCCCTTTGGAATTGATGCGGGGATTTTTGATAAATGCGTAGTACGAACGGTACAACATGGCGTGTCCGTCGATTAAGAAGAGTTTTTTTGTCATAGTTCAATTGACTGTGGCAGCATTAGCACAAACGGCAATGCTCGGTTATAATCTAATTCGGAATATTCTAAGCCAAGCAATCGAATGTTGGTATAATACGATTGATGGTGCAGGTAATACATTTTTTCGCTTTGCAAAAACCACGCTTTGTCGCCCAATTTTTGGGCTAAAAACCATTTTTCAATCAAACGTGCGCTTCTGCCGTTACCGTCGTTCCATGGGTGTATTTTTATGAATACCGAATGAATATAGGCAGCATAGTAAAACACTTCTTCAATGCTCAAATCGGCTTTGAGCAAAACGGCAATATCGTTATATAATTTTTGCATTTCGCATTTCACTTCGTATGGCGATGCGGCAACATATTCAATGCTACCGCTACTGGTAACAACATACATATTGTGCGAGCGAAATGTGCCTAAATGATGTTTTTCAACAAGATTTTGGGCAAGCAGTGCGTGTGCTTTACATATGGTATGCGGAGTAAGCGGGTTTTGCTTAGCAAACGTGTAGGCGTTATATAAATCGTCGATTTTTTTTGTGTAATTAGGCATAAATTCCACTCCCATAGCTTTGTGTTTCACATAGCTATCCAATTCTATTTCCTCATTTTCAATTTTGCTACTGAAAACCGAAGCCACCGACGTATAAAAACTGAACGAATCGGTTGAAATTTCGGCATCGTGCAAAGCATCGAAAGCGGCTTGTAACGTATGAGACACTTGTTCTAAATACGCAGGCAATACCTGTATGGGGATTATTTCCAATTTCACACTTTTGTTTTTTACAAAAGTACGCAAAAAAGTTTATTGAATATCCGGTATGTTACCCCTAAATCCCCTAAAGGGGACTTTTAGCCCCATAAATTAGCTTCGCTGATCTCGCAAGCTCAGTTCCCCGAAGGGAGACTTTGGCTTCGTGACAATCCTGTTGTTCAGGGTTATTCCGTTTCTTAAGCCCCCCTTCGGGGGGGGCTTAGGTCTATTTCAAACGTTTTATCGTTGTAATTCCTCTGTCGGTTTGCACTTGCAGCACACTCACGCCGGAAGGTAGCATACTGTTTTCTATTTCAATAGTGGTAGCGTTCGAGTAATTTTTTTGGTAGTGCATTCGTCCGTACAAGTCGTAAATCGTAAGCATTTCTATAGTATTTCCCTCTATCGAAAAACTGTGATTATCTATTGTAAGCGTACAATGCGACAATTTTTCGGCATTTACAAGCGACGTCTCCGGCGATGTTTCGTACACATGAATATTGTCGAAATACAAGTAGTGTGCATTTGTTAAACCAAAATCAAAAGCAATGCGGGCTTTGGGCATTGTGGGTTCGGTGTAGGTAAATGTTTGGCTAAACATTTGCTCCTCGGTTGTTAGATTGGTATTTATAAAAACTGCGGAAGCATAGTCGCCACCGTCGCGGTTTATCATAGCACCTATTGTGGTAGGATCCGAAGCGTAGGCATCAAACGTAAAGGTGTAGGTGTAGCCCTGCTTCACCGGAAACGATGAGTAAAGCAACTGCAAATGCCACGATTCCTCACCGATTGCGCCAATTTCTATGCGAGCTTTGCCGTCAATAGCAGCTATGGAGGCACTGCTACCGTTGGTTTCGTACACATTCAAAATCCATGGGCGTGTACTTTTGTCGAATGTGCTATTGCTTACAATAACGGTATCGAATTGGGTACAATCACAGGCTTCTTCAAATCCGGTTAAAGCCTGCAACATTCCCGTGCGGTAGCAATTCAACACTGGGTTGTAAATACCGAAACCGCTGCAAAATTCCCAATACGATGCACTAAAACCATATTCTTCATACACGCTTCGCAAAAAATCAATCCATCGTGCACGCGAATCATCATCAGCATATTCTATTGCACCAAATTCGCCTATATACACCGGCACATTGTGCGTGTCGGAATATGTTTTGATTATGCTCATATCGGTTCGTATAGCATTCTTTTGTGCCGTTGTAGCATTCCATGTTACCCCCGTAGGCAAAGTTTGCCCCGTCCAATCGGCTCCCTGATGAGTAAACTTAAACGGTTCGTAATAATGAAGGGTAAGAATAATATTTTCATCATTGGGCAACACTAACTGCTGCAATCCGCTCACCCCACCCCATTCGGCGGTGCCTATAATTACCATGCGAGTAGGATTTGTTTTGCGCACCACCGCAAGTGCTTCTGCCAAATATTCGTTCCACAGCGTAGATGTAAAATTTGTATTCGGTTCGTTGAAGAGTTCAAAATACACACTGTCGGAATAGTGTTGAAATTCATTAGCAATTTGCTCCCACAGTGCCAAAAACCGTGCTTTATGCGCTTCGGGTTCTTCCATCATGTCTTCGTAATGGTGAATATTGATTACCGCTACCAAACCGTTGGCAAGAGCCAAATCAACCGCCCATTGTATGGTATCCATAAAATATTGATGAATAGCATACGGAGCTTCTTCATCGGCATGAGCCGACCAGCGTACCGGTATGCGAAGCGAAGAAAACCCTTTTTCTTTGATTTCTTTAAAATACGAAGTATCAACATCTACGCCCCAACCACCAAGTGTGGGAGCTTCAAACACATTACCCAAATTTATGCCCATGCCCAAACGGCTGTTCATTTCAAACGCATGAGTTTGAGCAAAAGAGTGAGTGCTACAAATAGTTGCTATAAGCGCACAGAGAATAATTCGTTTTTTCATGATTTATTGGGGTTTAATAATGAGCGCAGTGTGAAATTTTGGCACATATTTTATTAATGCAAAATGTATAAACCGTTAAAACGGTTTGATTTATCGAATGTTTTTACCATAGCCCACGGTTTAAACCATGGGCTATGGTATTTTAAAAACTTATGTGAAACCGTTCGTTCTTTTACATTTCGGCACTCATTTTAAAAAACCTAACAGGTTTTAGAATCCTGTTAGGTTTTCATACGTTTATTCGTTACTCTACAACAATTTTTACACTGTGTTTTTCATTGTTGCCGGCTACTACACAGGTGTATATTCCGGTTGGACGATTCTCAAAACTAATGATTTTTTGCAGTGTTTCAGCTACAAATAAGCGGTGACTTTCAATTAGTTTTCCCTCTATATCGTACAACGAAAGTGTATACTCAGCAGGCTCTGCCGACGAAATTGTAAGTGTTGTATACGTAGACGTTACTGTAGGATATGCATTGATTGTACTCATAGCCTCATCAACAGACGTAATTCCCACTATTTTAGGCAACACGGTAAATACCACCTCAATAGTTGCTTCGGGCAAACCTTCGCCGTAAGTTGCTTTCATAATAAGCGTTTCGCTACCACTCCAATCAGGATCGGTAACTGTTACACTACAAATATTACCTTCAACTCCGCCCCACATTACCGAAAGTTTGCTGCCGGAAGGATTCACAGCAGAGTACAATAATTGTCTTCCTTTATCGGCGGTAAAATAATTTTTCAAATCAATCGGATTAAATTCCATATCGCCTTGATAAATAGGTGTTACCGTTATTGGTTGTGTTGCAATAGGCTCAAGATATTCAGACACTCTAACTGTAAACGATTGTTCGTTGCCATTGGCAAAACGTGCCGTAATGATAACCGAACCTTCTTTATCTGACGTATGGATTACACCGTTTTCATCAACCGTAGCTACAGTTTCATCGGAAGACGACCATTCTATGGTAGATCTATCGGCATCAAGCGGTGTAGTGGTAAATTCTATCTGTTTTGTTTCGTTGAGATATATAACACCAGGGTTGGTAAATTCAATATTTTCCACTGCCACAATTGGGACTTCTTTTACGGTTACCCAAAGTTCTGCAGTTTGATTATTGGCAACAGTAGCTACCCTTACTATAAGTAACGATCCTTCGGCATTGGCTGTTAATAGCCCATCTTCGGAAATCGACAGCTTGTTAGACGATACGCTCCACGTAACTTCTTTATTGTGAGCATTTTCTGGTTCTATAAGTGCCGAGAGTGCTACGGTTTGTCCAATTGTCATTTCCAAGATTCCGGCATTAACTCCTTCGCCCACAATCACAACATCTAACGGCAATCGCTCTCTCACGGTAATAATTTTTGTTGCACATTTTCCATTGTCAGTACAAACCGTAACGGTGGTTGTTCCCGGATTATGAGGAGTAAGTACCCCTGCTTGCGAAACAGACACTATTGTTTCGTCGGCAACCGTCCATGTAAGCTCCGGAGCTGCATTTTCCGGCTCAAAAGTTGGTGTCAATTGGTATACTATTGCATCGGGACTAATGGAAATTTCATCACCTCCTTCAAGTGCAATCGACTGCACTTCATTCTCCGGATTAACGGTAATGAGACAATATCCTATTGCAGAACTATTATCAGCACTGTATTCCAATCGAGTACGACCTTCAGCATGAGCCGTAATAAATCCCTGCGCATCAATAGTGGCAATTGATTCATCGAGCATTTTATATGTGTACGATTTGTCGGTAGCTTTTTCGGGCAGCACTGTTACCTCAATAGGCACGGTTGATTTTTTGCCGATAGCCAGAGTAATAGAACTTGGTGATATTATGAAACTACTTATCAAAATTGGATTTACCGTAATTTTTATTGAGTCGGTCAATCCGTTCGCCGTATGCGCTACAACCCATGTAGTGCCCACAGCAACAGCAGTTACCAAACCTTGTGAATTAACAGTAAGTATGCTCTCGTTGCGCGATTGCCATGTGAGCGAATTTTCGGCTTTCACAGGGAATACACTATATGTGAGTTGCAAACTTTCGTCAATCAATACAGATAAAGCTGCTCCCGAAGTAATATTAACACTGGTAGGAAGTAATGGTTTTACTTGTATGGTTGCTGTTTTGGCAATAGTAGGGTTACTTTCGCTACGGGCAGTAATACTCACACTGCCTACGGCAAGGGCTGTTACCACACCGCTTTCATCAACGGTTGCAATGTCTTCATCGGACGAAGACCATAGCAAGGTTTTTGCTTTTGCTTTTGCAGGCAATACTTCACTTATTATGCTCACTGTTTCGCCCACGAATGTTTCGGCGGTTTGCGGCGTTAAGCGAATTTCTTCCACATCTAACGGTAATACAATAACATTCACTCGCGCTGTTTTACCATTGGTACTTACAGCCATTATTTCTGTTTGTCCATCAAGCAAAGCAGTAATTTTTCCATTGACTATCGATGCAATTGATGGATTTTTTGAAGTCCATGTAATAGTTTTATCGGTGGCATCGGTAGGCATTACCTCTGCTGTCAATTGATATTCATCATCAACAGGCAAAGTCAAGGAAGTTATTGGCATATTTCTGCTATCGTACAGAGTAACGGTTGATACCGGAACAGTAACAGCCACCACTTCTATAGCGCATTGTGCGGTTTGTCCGTTTGCAGTGGTTACGGTAACGGTTGCTGTTCCTTCGGCTTGTGCCGTTACCAAACCATTTTGGTCAATGGTAGCAATGGCAGATTTATCAATACTCCATGTAAGCGATTTGTCGGCGGTATTGAGCGGCAACACCGTTGCTTGTAAATTTTTGGCATCGCCTATGCCCAGCGACAGTATATCCGAACTGAGTGTAAGCGATTGCGCCATAACCGGCGTTACGGTAAGCACGCATTCCGCAAATTTTCCATTGGTAGTGGTTGCAGTAATTGTGGTTGTTCCCACCGCAAGGGTAGTAATTTCGCCATCAACTACCGTAGCAATAGTTTCGTCGCTCGATTCCCATGTAATGGTTTTAGTAGTTGTTTTTTCAGGCAAAATTTTGGCAGTTAGCGTAGCTGTTTGTCCGTGTTCCAGAGTCAATGCTGTTTCCGAAAGAGTAATACTCGAAGCAAGCATTGGATTAACTGTTACAAGAATAGTATCGGCTTTATTGTTTGCACTTCGAGCAATAACTTCGGCGATTCCGGCTGAGATTCCGGTAATAACGCCTCCTGATGATACTCGCACAATTGCATTATCGCTTGATGTCCATGAAAGCGTTTTGTTTGTTGCATTTTTCGGTGCAAATGTTACTGTCAATTCGGCTGTTTCATCAATATCAACCGCTATAGCCACAGCAGGCAACGAAATTGACTCCACAGGAACAACTATTTCCGAAACAGTTATCTCACATATTGCAGTTTTTCCGTTCGAAGAAGTAGCCGTAAGCGTGGTAGTTCCTGCCGCAAGACCTTGCAACACGCCATTTTCAATGCGCGCTATTGTTTCGTCGGCTATGGTCCATGTAATAGTTTTATCACTCGTGTTTTCGGGATCAAAAGTAACCTGCATGGTTTCTTCGCCACCCACAGGAATGGTTATAAGCGAATATGGCAAAAAGATTTGTTTCGCATCTACCGGCAGCACTGTTACTTTACACTCGGCGGTAATACCATTATGCGTGGTTGCCATTATAGTAGTTTCACCCACCGAGCGCGCAGTAATTATTCCGTTATCAACCACTGCTATTTCGGTTAAGATCGAAGACCAATCTATGGTTTTATCGCTTGTTTTTGCAGGCAAAATTTCGGCGGTTAGCGTAGCCGTTTGTCCGTCGTAGAGCGTAATTTCAGTTTCCGAAAGAGCGATGCTTTCAGCCGGTATGGCATTCACGGTAAGTGTAACGGTGGCAATTTTGCCGTTCGGCGTTGTAGCTCGAATTTCGACAGTGCCTGCACGAAGGGCGGTAACTGCTCCATCAACAATTGATGCAATTGCAGGATTTGAAGAAGTCCACAGCACCGTTTTGTTCGATGGCTCGGCAGGGGCAAATTCCACCGTAAAATCAAATATTTCGTCAATCTCAATATTCACATCGCCTTCCACTATTTTGATTTCCTCCACAGGAACGTCAATTTCTACAACCTCAACAGTGCACGAACTCGTTTTACCGTTGGCAGTGCTTACGGTAAGCGTTGTAGTTCCTTCGGCAAGAGCGGTAATAATGCCACTTTCATCAACTTGGGCAATTGCGCCAGCGGCAATTTGCCATGTAAGTGTTTTATCGGTAGTATTTTCGGGTTGAATTGTAGCCGACGCTTGCGCAGTTTCGCCCACAGCAAGTATTATGTGCGTACCGCTGAGTGTTACACTTTCGGCAAGCACCGGTTTAACGGTCAGTTCGCAGGCTATTGTTTTTCCATTGTGAGTAGTTGCCGTAATTTCGGCTCTTCCCTCCGATTCGGCAGTAATTACGCCATTAAGCACCGTAGCCACTGTGGTATTGCTCGACTTCCACGTAATTGCAGTGTTGGTAACATCTGCTGGCAGTATTTTGGCTACCAATGTTGCGGTTTCGCCTTCGGTAAGTGTGAGCGCAGTTTCGGAGAGTGTAATACTCTCCGGTTCTATTCCTTTAACGGTAACAGTCGTTGTAGCTGTTTTGTTGTTCACCGTTTCGGCGGTAATGAGTGCTGTGCCCACTGCGAGAGCGGTAATTTTTCCGTCGGAACTCACGCCTACCACACTTGGCGCACTCGATGACCATGTGAGGGTTTGGATTTCAGCATCTTCCGGATAAAATTGTGCGCTTAGTTGTGCCGTTTCGTTCACTTCCAAATCCATACTTGACGGTAATGTAATAGAGTCTACCAGCACCACAACAGCCTCTACCGTTATGTGGCATTCTGCCGATATTCCGTCCACCGTTGCCACTATTGTAGCAGTTCCTTCGGCTTTAGCCTGCACTCTATTACCCGAAAGTATAGCCACCACGTTCGTATTAAGCGATTCCCATGTGATTTCTTTGTGAGTAGTATTTTCGGGCGAAATTTCTACTGTGAGAGTAGCAATTTCGTCTTCCAACAAGGTCATACTTGCAGGAATTACGGTTACTTCTTCGGCACGAATCGGCACTACCTCAACCTCACATTGTGTCGTTTTTTCGTTTGTTGAAGTTACCGTTATTATTACTCGTCCTTCTTGCAAGGCTGTCATTGTTCCCGTTGCATCAATGCTCACCACCAACGGATTCGATGATGTGTATGTAAGCGTTTTATCGGTAGCATTGTCGGGATTTACAATCACTTCGGTAGCGATTGATTGTTCTGCGCCCAACAACAGAGATACATTTTCATTAGAAAAACTCAAACTCTCTATCGGAATTACCAATTCTGTTACGGTAAAAGTAACGCTACGGGTAGCTGTTGCCCCATGTTCGTCGGCAACGGTAAATGTTACGCGCTCGCTGCCTATCCATTCATCGTCTTTGGCGGTAATAGTTGCCACATTACTATTATCAATAGTAACAGTGAAATTTTCTGCTACGGATACCGACCAATCTAAATCTTCAACGGCGGTGTTGTCATCGCTTACATAGCTATTCAAATCAATTGGGTCAAATGCTTTGGTTTGCTCCACTGTTTGCGCCGGAATTGTGGCAATTACCGGAGCTGCATTCACTGCAATTTCTACATCACTACCAAAACGCACATCGTCAATGGTAATTGTTCCCAATTTTGCGGTAGTTGTTCCGGCATCAAAATAGAGTTTCACACCATATATTTCACTCGCTGAAAGCGTAGTTAAAAGTCCGCTGAAATCAAAGGTGTACACTCCGTAGCTTGTCGATTGCGCAATGCTTTGCGTTGGTGCTGCCACTGCTGTTCCGGCAGCATCATATAATTCGGCACGCAAAACGGTATTTACCGTTGATTTTAATTTTACCGAAAAATATGGGAAGGAGGTAAGATCCAAAATGGTATTCTCGCCGGCAAGCACATTATATTCTATAAACGGACTGCCCGAAGTTGCTGTACGGGCATAGTCAATATTGAGTACACCTGCGCTGTATGAAAGGTCATACGCAGACGAAGTTGTGTTCCACGCCAATAGTGCCGGTTGCAATATGTTGTCGGTATAGCCATCAACTGTTAATGGTTCTGCCACAAAATGCACAATATAATTTTTTGTGGTAAGCAAATCTTCAGCAATCACCGTAACGGTAGCTTCCGATGCAAGCGATGATGCTTGTGAAATTTGCACGGTTGCGTTTGCATTGGCTTTTGTAGCTGCTATGGTTGGAATGGTGGTTGTTCCGGCGGGCAGCGTTACCGTGTATTCCAAAGTATTGACATTGAACGTAGGCGAAATTACACCCAACGATGAGGTAAGCGTTGCCAAATTAGCATTGTTCGACAGTTCCACAACATCGTCCATTTGTGGACCAATCACAATTTTTTCGATAATAATAACTTTATTTTTAGCAGAACTTGTATTAGCAGGGTCGAATACAAAGCGCACTTTTGAAACTTTTGATTTATCGGCTTGCGAATCCGAATAATTAAATTCGTAGGTATCGGCGGTTAATCCTATAGAATATCCACCGTCGTCATACGGGCGATTACTTGCTTCATATCCATCATAAGCAATAATGCGCGCTTTAACTCCTGCGGTAGTACCCGATAGTTTCGTTCCATCTTCGGCAAGTTCTACGGTATGTGCTATAATTGAAACATAGAATTTTTTCCCGTCGGCATTGTCTTGCATTTTTTTAGCATTTACCACCACGTTTTCGGGCAATTGATATTCAAAATATCCGTCTACATCATCGGCTCCGCGCTGAAAATGTACATATAGTGCACCGTCTTTTTCTTGTAAGGTGTACTGAGTGCTCACTTGTTTCACACGGTCAATGCCGTTTGAAAAATCATCAACCCATTGCGCTACTTCCAACAAATTCAAATCGTATGTAATAGTATATTCCTGCTCGGTATTGTTTTCCGAAGTTACCCGAATAATAGTTGGGTTACTATAATTTGCGCCATACAACACTTCCACTTTTGAATTAGGATTCGTTGCAATTGCGGTAAACAATGGTTGTGTGGAACTTGTAAACGAGAGTGTGTAATTATATACATCGCTTGCAAATTCGGGTGTTAGAGTACCCACATTAACAGCCAACGATTTGAGCGAAGCATCACCCGAAGGGTCGTTGGAGAACGTTACGGAATATTCGGCTTCTTCCAAACCATTTGCCGATTTTACAAGAATAGTTGCTTTACCGTTAGTAGTAGTTGCTTGTGTAATTTGCACTGTTGCGCGTTCGTGTATAGCAGTAGCCGAAATTGTGGGAACTGTGGTTACACTCGAAGGCAGCAAACATACATATTCAAACACATCTTTTACCACCGCCGGCGTAATAGTACCTATTGAACTCGTTATGGTTTTCAAATACGGGCTTGATTCGGCTGAAATATTGGCTGCAGTAGGAGTAGCTTCCATTGATTCCCAGTTGTCGGCGGTTTCGGGAAAACGACCATAACTCACATTTTCCGCTTGGTTGCTGAACGATATATAATCTAATTGTTCCACGCCATTTGCCGTAACTTGCGAAAGCACAAAATCTTCGGCATCTTTATTCAAAGCAAAGCTAAAATGGCGTGTACCCAAACTTGCGCTATCGCTTGCAAAGAAAGTAAGCCATTCTCCGGGTTGAATTGTAGTAGCCGCAGAATTACTTCGCTGTATACGGTATTTCAACGGATAGCCTATAGAATCGCTCACAAACAAACCGCCCAAATCTACCGGAGTGGTTCCAGCATTGTAAAATTCCACATAATCATAGTATTTACCATCGTCGGCTTTCAACACCGAAGTATTTACAGCTAAAATTTCGTTAATGGTAATACCTGTTACTTTTGCCGGAGCAGTGTTTACATTTTTAGCTGCCGGTGTGGGCGTTGCCAAATAGCGAAAAGCCGAATTATTGTTCGGGTAACGTCCGTATGAAATATCTTCACCCGAATAGCCGAACGACACACTATCGATAATAACATTGACTCCTCCACGAGTTTGCACCAAAGCCAATTGACATTGCTCAGCGGTGAGTTTGAAATCTACGTGATTAGGATTGATGGCAGGTTGTTTATCAGCCCACATAATCATATAGCCTTTTGCCGGAATAGTAGTCTTTTCACTGTATCCGCGAGGAATTTGATACATATTCAAATCGGAAAAATCACGGGTTACGTACAATCCACCCACATCAACAGCTTCATCGTTATCGTTGTACAATTCAAACCAATCGGCATAATTACCCGTTTCTTCCAAATTGGTTGAAGCGTTTTTCGCCAATATTTCGGTTATGTATATATTGTTAATCTCGGGCATTTGTCCGGCTACGTTTGATGTTTTTGGTGTAGGAGTTTCAAATGTAATTGCATCTTTATTTCCATTCGGAAAACGACCGAAGGATATATCGGTATTTTGCGTACCGTAGTGCAAACTATCAATAATGATTACTGTGCCCGACGCATTTTTTTGCGAAAGAATAACCACTCCGCCTTCTTTGCTTAACTTGAAGGGCAGATGAGTAATTCCGCTATAGGTATCTTGGCTTGCCCATAATAGTAAAAATCCTTGTGCCGGAACGGTTGTAGCCGCTGCATCACCGTAAGGAATTTGATACAATGTAGGGTTAGCTGCCGTGTTCGACACATACAGTCCGGCAAGATTGATAGGCTCAGTTCCGGGATTATAAATTTCAAACCAGTCGGTATATCTTCCGAATTCGGTTGCAATGGTAGCATCGTTCGATGCCATAAGTTCATTCACACGCAACGTAGCCGGAGCCAAAGTTTCACGAGATTCAAACACCGCTTTTACCGTAGCAGCAGCGGTCATGGTGTACGAAAACTCTCTCTCGGTAGAAAGTATAGTTCCTTTACCGTCTTCCCAATGTTTGAGTTGATAGCCGTCGGCAGGCAAAGCCGTCATACGAATAGGGAACGCAAGCATTTGTTTTCCTTTGTAGCCGTTTTCCACATCAAGCCCGCACAGTTGCACTTTACCTTGCGAAGCAGTGTATTGCACAGTGTAGTCGGCGGAACCTTTGCTTCCGCCCAATTTATCTAATCTTTCACGCGCCACACCTCTTCTACCGGCATTCCATGATTTCATGTTGCTGGTGTTGTCATAAGAACTTCGTACCCACTCTTTATTGGTATATTCATCTCGTTCCGAAGCTATTCTCTCTTCTATTGGGTCGGCTATTTCACTCATACGAGCATCGGAATATACCGTATTGAGCATATAGAAATACCGTTGTAGAAATTCGGCTTTAAATTCCGGTTTGGTAAGCAAACTTCTGAAAATTACCGTACTCCACATATTTTTCCACGTTCCGTCATCTATGTATGTTTCTTTATCAGCAAAAGCTCTATCAAACGTTCTGGTGTTGCTATAATTATAACTATTCCACAAGCCATACCCAAAATCGGTATCGTAGAGCGGAAAACGAAATTTACCGTTTTCTACACGAGGTCGCCACATTCGGGTATTATTGTGGGGCCAGTCGCCGTTATCACAATAGGTTTGCGCTATATAATAGGTTATAATATTATCGGCATCTACATAATTATTTACCAAATTATCATACAATTCTTGATTAGTGCTCAAATCGGCTTTTGTACCATTTTTGGCGTCCGAACCCAACAAAGCTATCAATTCATTATAGCGAACATCGTCGCCCTCGCTTATTTCGCTAAAATTTCTAGCCGAAGTATTGATTTTTAGCAAATCCACGTCGGTGGCATAGTCGTGATAGCCGGCAAAATATTCAGCCGCCAATCGCTCACGCATATTCATCAAACTCCAATATTCGCCATTGATATACACTACAACAGGCTGATAATCTTGTGTTTCCAAATCAACTTGTCCTCGCACTATTTGTTGAGTAATAGCATCACGGGCAAAATTTCCGCTACCCCAGTCGTTACCCGAATTACGCAGAATAAACGATTGATACACTTGTAAGCCGTCGCTGCCAAATATTGGGTAATTAATTTCGGTATTTTCATATTTATTTTTACACTTCACTGCCAGCGATTTCAAATCGAAACTGCGCGAAGCATTTCCAAACACTTCAATTGTCATGGTGTTGGCAAATTGTTTCACACCATTAGCATCGTAAAATTCTATGTGCGCCGGATACGACCAATCTTGCGCCCAATTGTATTTGGTTGCCGTAGAATGTCCATAATATTCTTCAACACCATTGGTTCCTTGAATATACAATCCCGAATCGGCACTGAATAAATATTTTTTGTCGATAGAAAGCGAAATTACCGGCAAGGTCGGTTTCCGTTCGTTTATAAAATAGGTTTCGCCCGCAGTGTTGCTTGTCATATAATCGGGGTGAAACGCTTTTGCTTTTATCACACAATTGTAGTCCCTGTTACCTTTGTATTTATCACCAGGGTAGGTAAAATTCGCAGGCCATCCCGTTCCGTTTTTAATACCAGTGTTATCCTCGCGATTGTAACCATATTTTTGCGTAACAGCAGTTTTTTTCTCTGCATTAATAATTTCCCCATTGTAAATTGGCGACGATGCCGTAGGCTCAGCACCATCGGTAGTGTAACGAATAACCGCTCCGGGCAGTGTGCTTGAAATAGTAACCGCTTGCGCCCCACTATACCAACCGCCTTTGAGCGAAATTACCGGCTGTGGAGCCATACCTTTAAAGTAGCCTGTGTTATTGTTGCTCGCTTTGGGGCTTGTTTTTTTCAACAATGCCCAATCACCCGAACCGTCGGTAGTACGTCCGTAAGAAAAATTCCGCTCCACAAGCGGAATTGTTACACTATCGCACAAAAGCATTGTATTGGAATACAAACGAATGGGTTCGCCATCGGACGACAATTTGAAACTCGTGTGCGGTTCGCCTTTTATTGTTCCGTTTTTTCCATCGCACCACACTATTGCAAATCCTCCTGCCTGAATTGTCATATCTTCGGTAAATTCCCATTTACGTGGTTTGTCCTTATTATCCGTTAAAAAATATCCTTTGATATTTACCGCCACAGTTCCCGAATTGTACAGTTCCATCCAGTCGCCCTTATCGCCCACAGCATCTTGGTATATTGAATTTGAGGTTGAAACTTCATTAATTTTTATTTGAGCCTGAGTTGCCACAGCAATTCCACTCAATAAAGCACACACAAGAACTATTTTTCTCATCATGATTTTGTAAATCTAAAATTATAACACACTATTTTTTCTTTTGACATTTTCTCACAAAAAAACCCGCCACACAAGCGTATTTTTTTGCGAAAAGCCGTCAATTTACAAA
>JAISIO010000136.1 GCA_031262005.1 Bacteroidales bacterium | reverse complement strand
TGTAGTCGATTGATTATCAATTAATTGATATTGAATTTTTTGTACTAAAAATTACTATTTTTCACCTGTTTATTATTTGAATATCAGATATTTACGTAAATTTCATGCTTTTGCCCTGGATTTTTTATTTTTCTATTGTTTTTCAGCTAAAATAAGTTGTATTTTTGCTGTTCGAGCAGTTGATAACCAAAGGGGCTTTGCCTTGTTAAAGATAACTCCACCCGTGTGCATCCCATAAGAACTGCTCTCGGGTCTTTTTTTTAAATATTTATATCGAACATGAAAAAATTCCTAACAGTATTATTTTGTTCGTTTTACACACTGCTTTCATTTGCCCAAGTAGAATACTACTTAAACGAACACAAACAACAAACCGACAGTGCGCACGCCGTGTACAAAGCCCGTGTGGTACTGCAAGGCGACGGTGCCGACCACGGAATAATTACCATAACAAGCCTCAATGGAAATGTAATTTCGGAGGCGGAATACAAAAATATGCAAACCGCAGCCATACCCGATGGCATAACAAAATTGTATCACCCAAACGGGAAATTGAAAGCTGAAATTTCCTACAAAAACGGGCTTTTACACGGCGCAGTGAAAACCTACTACAACACAGGAAACATAAAACGCAATGATGTGTTTGACAAAGGAGCATTACTACACGGAGAATGTTTTACTATGAATGGCATGAAAGGTAAATATCATGAGTTTTATATGCCTCCCTCCTACATTGGCGGCGAGCGGGCATTGTATAAATTCGTATTTTTGAATACCTATTATCCCGATGACGTGAAACTCGAAAAAATTACAGGAACGGTTATAGTACGATTAGTTATTTCTAAAAAAGGCGATGTAATTGAGCGCACTATTGTTCAACCGTTGCAGCCCGAATTAGACAAAGAGGCTTTGCGTGTGGCACATTTAATCACAAAATTCGTACCTGCCCAGCAAGACGGCGAGCCTATTGAAAGCGTGTATATGCTAAGTGTGCCGTTTGAAATTAGAGATTGAGGAAACTTCTAAAAACGATTGTGAGTGTAAAACTTATGGGCTGTTCTCAAAATATCAATGTTTAAAGGAGTTAGAGGAGTTAGAGGAGTTAGAGGAGTTAAAGAAGTTAAAGAAGTTAAAGAAGTTAGAGGAGTTAGAGGAGTTAAAGGAGTTAAAGGAGTTTGCTCTACACTCTAATCACTAATCTCTACACTCTAATCACGCTTATTTTTTCTTTTTCTTCGCTCGCTTGTCTATGTCCTCTATTTCGTCCATCAATTCCTTGATGCTCAAATTAGTATCAAGCGAAGTGTCTTTGGTTTCCTGATATTGTTTTTTGTCTATATCAACCGATTGCACAGTTTGACCCAAAAACGTTTCAATAGCAGAAAAAAGTTCTTGTTCTTCGGTACTGCAATACGAAATAGCGTTACCCCGTTTGTCGGCTCTACCCGTGCGTCCTATGCGGTGTACGTAGGTTTCAGGGTCTTCGGGAATATCATAATTTATTACGTATTCTATTCCGGGAATATCTATACCGCGCGCCGAAACGTCGGTAGCAATCAATATTTTTAACTCGCCGGCAATAAAAGCTTTAATTACCGCATTGCGTTCCTGCTGGGTTTTATCGCCGTGAATAGTGTCGCTTTCTATTTCCACGCGTTTCATAGCACTTTTTACTCGTTCGGCACGTACTTTGGTGCGCACGAATACGAGAATTTTTGCAGTAAGGTGTTCTTTTATAAATCGTTCCAAAAAGAAACGTTTATCGTCCATTGCCACCGAAATTACGCAGTGATTAACGTTTTTTGTAACCGGATTTTTTGGCGAAATTTGAATACGCACCGGTTTTACCACCAGCGAATACGCCAAATCTTTGATTTCGGGACTAATCGTTGCAGAAAAAAACAAGGTTTGTCGTTCACGAGGAATGTGGCGCAGCAGCGCACGAATATCTTTTATAAAACCCAAATCGAGCATGTGGTCGGCTTCGTCGAGCACCAAAATTTCAAGGCGAGAAATATCCGCTTCGCCTTGACTGATAAGGTCAAACAGTCGTCCCGGAGTGGCAACAAGTACATCTACTCCCTTGCGAAGCTGTGCAATTTGCGGATCTTGCTCCACGCCGCCAAGTAAGCCAATTACTTGCAAATCGGTATATTTTGCAATGCTGCGCATCGCCCGTGCCGTTTGAATTACCAGTTCTCGTGTAGGCTCCATTATAACGCACAGAATGCGTTGATTGCGCTGTCGTTTCTTCAACGCCACTATTCGTTCCACTATGGGAATGGCAAAAGCGGCGGTTTTTCCCGTTCCGGTTTGCGCTATGGCAAGCACGTCTTCACGTTTGAGTATGCTTGGAATTGCTTTATATTGAATATCGGTCGGGCGTTTGTATTCCAAATCCGCCAAGGCTTGTTTTACTTCGGGAGTGAAACGATAGGTTTCAAATTTCATAGTGTTTATTGTTACTTGGTAGTACGTTGTGTGAAAAACGTTTTTGGAGGCTTATTTTCCACAACATTTTTTATATTTCTTTCCACTTCCACATGGGCAAGGGTCGTTGCGCCCTATCTTGGGTTCTTCTCTTGTGTAAGGTTCCTGTTCGTCCCAAAATGATTGAAAATCTCGCTCTTCTTGCTGGTGAAAAGAAAATCTATCCCCTTCCGCCAATTCATAAATAGTTGGTAATGTACGTTTGTGATTTTCATTATTAGTTTGTATTTCCTTCACTACCATATTGTAATCGCCACAAATCATTTCATTAACACACTGCATTTCGTGCAGTATTTTCAGTTTCGGCAGGAGTTCAACAGCTTTTATATCTAATAAGTCGGCTTCCACAAAACCAATAAATGCGCTATCAATAATATCGTCATTTTTAATATTGTCAATATAAAATTGCAAAAGTTTGTCGAACCACGCAATTACCTCACTTCGACGTTCGGGATAATGTAAGGCAACTTGCACCATAGCCACACTCAAAGGAGATTTGGCATAATCAGAAAGATTTGGTTTATACAACACATCGAGCAACGAAGTTTCGCCTTTTTCCAACAGCATAAAGTGTAAAAACCACGTTTTTTCAACCAAATCATCACCATAGAAATTGTCGGCTTCGTCTTCCGAAATTTGCAATAGATATTTCGCAAAATCCAAACATTCGGTTGCCTGCATGGCGTAGAGAAACCAAATAGCGTGAGGCAAAGCGTTGTAATTCAAATCATCGCTATCAACTTCAATAAGGGAACGATACATTATTTGCAATAAATCGTCAATTGCAGTATGGCGCGGTAAAGCCAAAATAGCATCAATATCTTCGTTTTCGAGAGTTTCAATTTCAGTGAAAAGTATTTCTATTTCTTTGTGTACAAACGGTTTATAAGAATATCCTTGCGGAGCTTCGGGTTGTATATATTCCGGGTTACGTTCAAGTGTTTTGCGGTGCAAAAGCTCTGCATGTCTACTTTCCATTATATATCTTTCGCCGAAGTGTTCACGAATTTCTATACGCTCGTCATCTTTTATGAGTGAAATATATTCGTCGGCTTTCTTAAAATTCTTTCGTGCAATTTCAAGTTCCACAAAAAATGAATAATATACGCACACTACCCCTTCATGAAAAATTTTCGTATCGGGATACATCTTGGGTAAATCGGGTGTATTGCCCATTAGTGCAATAGCAGCGTCAAATTCATTATTCTGTATCAATAGCTTTGCTTTCTCGCATTTTGCAAATATATAATCGGGAAATTGTTCCAAGGTTTGGTCTAACAATCGTTCTGCTTCAACGTATCTTTCATGTTTCATCAATGTTAAATAGTACCAATTCCA